>JAHQWP010000226.1 GCA_029856235.1 Promethearchaeia archaeon | reverse complement strand
TAAAAATTTCTATTGCTAAAAGTTAAAATAGATCATTATTATTCTTTATAAAAATAGATTTGAAAAATAACAAAATTATGATAACAACACGAGAATCTATTAATTTTCAATTTTCTTTAATTTTTGGTTACTCAAGTCCAACAGATTTAATAGTAGGCGATGTAGTTGGGCCAGGTAAATTGACTAAAGAGAAAGTTAACGAGTTGTCGCATGAAGTCATTAAATATCTTCGCATGTACAACGCGATCCTACGAGATTTCGCGGGTTCTGAAGTTTTTTCTATCGAGTTTGAATTGTATAACTTCGATGAAAAAGATGCTAGAACTAATATATATCCTAAATCGATGGTATTAATACCAGGTAGATTTAAAGATTGTGAGAGCCTTTTGCTTGCTTTAAAACCAGAAACAGGCTATCTAGACCCTCATAAGTCAAGAGAGTCAATAAATAACATCAGCAAGTTGTTTTACGAGATAGAAGAGTTTACCAATCATCCCGAATTAGAACCTGATAGGAAAATTCAAGTTTTTGAGAAGTTTGCAACTCGTTTTAGTAAAAAACTATATGGGGATTTGATTGAGGATAAATGGAATAAGAAATTAGTTGGTCTCAGCGTTTCTTTACCAACTGAGAAAGAGTTGTTATCTACTTATGCTTCAATTAGATCTGAGGTTAATTTTCTATGGAATAAAAGACCGATTGAAATTTATTTTTCAAATCATAAATTTGAACGTTTAAAATCGCCATATTCAGGGAAATCGATGGTTGATCATTTAAAATATGCCATTTCAGAGCCTAGCGCAGATTTCATAGTGGAAAAAACATTAACACTCGGAACAAATCTCCTTAAATTAGCAAATACAGGTACAATAGATGAAATTCAAGAGGAAATCATTACTTACTTTATAACTAAACTCAAAGATAAATTCGTAATGATTAAAGAACTCTACTCTGGTGAGGAGTTAATCTCCAAAATCGAGTTTATGTTGAAAGAATTAGGCAATAATGTAGATGATTTTTTAAGGACATCAAGGGAATTTCTTACTACGGGTGAATTTGGCAACATTTCAGAACTTTTAGAGATGTTTAATAAATTTATTAAGGAAAGTGTCGGAGCTAACAGTGAATTTTTCTCAGATCTTGGGCAATTAGCAACTAAATCTATTAAAATGTCAATTGATAAAGGAGAAAAGCTAAGATCTATTGAATTGAGTTCTGTAATAAATTATTTCGAAGAAATCATCAAGAATAGTTTTAAATGGATTAGTGAATCCTTTCCTCGATACCTTTCAAGTCGAAGATTAAAAATGTTAGTTTATAGTTTTATTAGAAATTTGCTTAACAAATTTGATACCGAACAAAAACCCTCGAAAATTTTAGGGCAAAATATATTAAATAAGTTTGAACAACATCTAACATCCCAAATTGAAATAAATCCCGTTGTGTTGCTAAAAACGGGTAAATTTAACGAGGATTTATTAAAAAGAGAGTTTAAAAAAATAGTTAAAGAGAATATCAAGTCATTTTTTGGAAATGTCAAATTAAACATTAGTGATTTAATTGCTTTCGCGGAAGTACAAATGGTAAAAAATCCAAAGGCAATTGAATCGCATATAAAGAAATTTGAACGTTATTCTGGTGAACTCAAATACTTATTAAGTTATATTTTAAGGTATTCTACTATTAACCGGTTTATAAAAGAGGAACCTGACGCGGAAATAAAAGATCCAGTTACTTTTGCAAATAGGTTTCATCGGTTCTTAGAGAAGAGAGTTGGGGGGATTAACTTAATCTGGAAATCTTATATTTTAGAATGGATAAGAGATTACGCTAAAAAGTTTTTTAATTTAGAAGAAAAAAGAGAATGGAAACTAGATGAGACATTACTTGATTTTGTAAAATATCTTGAAGAGCGTGAATTAAGAGAGCAAGAGCCAGAAACATTTTTTAGATTTTTAGATAAATATGTTCAGAATGTCACAGATCCAATTGAGAAAGAGAATTTAATAGACTTTTATAAACACTACGAACATTGTATTGATATTAAAACCGAATTTCCTAAATATGTTCAGAGTAAGGTTGAAAGAGAAATTAACTTATTTATTGATAATCAAGAGAAATTGATGCCTATTGAATATTTTAACATTGATAAAAAAGATGCATTCATGAATTTCATAAAAGAAAAAGTTCTAAAATATTTTTCTAAATTAATAGCAAGACCAATATCCTTGATTTTAAAACAAGATTTAACAGCTGAGGAAATGGAATCATTTAATGCTGATTTATATCATGTTTTCGAATTTAAATATTGGCATAAAAATACTAAATATGAAATAGCCGACAACTTTAAGGAAGTTTATAGAGAATGGATGAAAAATTTATGATTAGTGGAGTAAAGAGAAAATCAACTGCAGTAGAGAGTACCTATCGGTTCTTTCAGACTATAGATTTAATCATATCCCATTTAAAGAGAAAGGCAGACAAAGAAAAAATATTTGAATTGATTCGCGAAAATCCGAATCTTCGTTCGCTATTAATAGCTACTGCTGCAGTTCATTTGTATCACTATATGGGTATTAAGGTTCAGGAATCTCTAGATTCAAATCAGTTGACAATTGATTCTACTCAACAATTACACTTAAGAGAAAAACAAATTTTAATGGAAGAAGTTAATTCTTTATTGAAAGACTCGTTTGAATTAGAAAGAGGTATTTTTGATGAAATTATTGATTTAGAAAATATGTTTTTAACACTTTTAATAGAAGAAAGGCTCGGAAATCTTCAAGAAACTGAGAAAGTGAAAAAAATTGAAGATATTGAGGATCAAATTGAATTCGGATTGTTAAATATCATCTCAAAATTTCCATCCTTTTACTTCTACGATTTCATTGGTGATTTAATAGGTCTTAACGATGAAGTAAGGTGGGACATTTTAGAGGAAGCTGCTGCATTGAAAGGTGTATCTCTCGAGGTGGAGAAACAATTAGAACAAGAAGAAAAGGAAGATAAGTATATCGAAGTTTTTACCTTAAATCGATTAATTGAGAGGATGCAGGATCTATTTGAATTCAAGTCTTATAAGGAATTACAAGTTCAAACCATGCCGATAAGGATGATAAAAAAGAAAATTTTGGAGTATGAACTTAATAAATATCCAATTTCAATTTCTGGTTTAAATAGATACATTGAAGGAAACAACCTAAAACGGGAAACTATTAAATACATCAACAATGCTCTTGAAGAAAATCTTGATTACGAACAATTTGAAGAGAGAATCCTTTCAGATTTAAAACTTGAAATAATCAAGCAATTAAAGACAAATCCCAATGATTTTGTTTATTTTCTTCAGAGTTTATATGAATCTAGTTTTGAAGATGTTATATTTTTACTTAATAAAAGGGGAATAAAAGATACTTTACATTTAATCAATATTGATTATGAATTAGCTGAAAATGTTAAGAAAAACATGATTAGGTTTAACATTAAAAAACAAGATTTAATCGTTTTGAATGATAATAAAAAAAATTTGATTAATATCGCAAAAAAAGCATTGTGTAATCTAAAATTTCCTTTTCTTGAAAAGTTCATGGCAAAAGTGGGAAATCATTCTGAGTTTGATCTATTTAAGATTCTTTATAGGACTGAAGTTGAATTTGACGAGTTATGGGATATTTTAGAAAAGAAAACCGGTTTTTCAATTAATAGTCTGAGAGAATTCGTGAGAAAAAAGCAAATTATTGACAAAATATTCTTTCAAGATTTAAATTTAAGCAATTATTCACAGATAATTCTTCTTATTAATTACGATGAGATTTTTACCAATCTAGTGACTGATTTATTTTACAATATTTTAGCTAAAATCCTAAGACAATTAAGTAGAATTATTGAATTATATGGTATAGTTTCAAATGATAAAGCTATATTCTCACCTGCCTTAAGGAGAGCAGATCACACGAAAGATGTAGAAGATTGGGGTCAAATTAAACTAGAAGAATTAAGCATCAATCGTTTGATGAAAAGACAACAAGAATTGGTAGTTGTTTTAAATGCTATAAACCAAGTTTTTTTAGTAAATGGGTTTATTTTATCCCGTTTGACAAACAAATCTCTAAAGGAAAGTATTTTTGAATTAAAAAATAAAGAAAGTTATGTGTATAAAGATATAATGCCTTTAAAATTGAAAGCAGATTTAGTTTCTCCGATATCATATTGTATTGCATATGATCTAATCAAGAGATTTGAAAATTATGGAGATACTGAAAAATCTAAAATTATTAGCGCTAAAGTAGAGAAACAGAAAAAAGATGCTGATAAAAAGAAAGAATCTCGTAAAGTAAAGCAAGAAAATCCCTTTAATTGGATCGAACGTAAAATTACATCCACAATGATGGGAATCAGTCGTCCTGGAATGAATCCTAATCAGTTCTATTGGGAAAAAAAAGACACAAAAATAGCAATCGAACAAATTAAAAATCACAGCGGTTTAACAGATGACCCATTTAATAATTTTTGTGAATTTTATTTTTTTGCAGTAGAAAAAATTAAATCCCATATTGAAAATATGAAATTACCATCACGTGAAGAAATTGTAACTGAAGTTTCTATTGTTATAAATGAAATATTAGCTGAGAGATTAAAACCTTCACCTAGTCCTCAGGAAGTCAAAGAAATGCTTGATAGTGAGAGATACAAAGTTGCAAAAATAATTGCTTTAAAAATAGGCAGTTTATTGGATAAAGCTCTCTATTTAAAATTTAAGCAGAAACCAAAGAAATAACTAATCACTCCTTTTTAAAATAACAAAAATATTAAAATTATTATAATTTAATTTAGTTACAATTTCAATTTAAAATATCATTAAGCACATATAATTGAATCATGTCAGGATTAAAAACAGGATTAGGATACATAAAAGATTCATTTTCTCAAATTCTAAAAGGATTTATTCTTTTTGTACTCGCTACTTCTGGTCTAGGAATTGCTGTTCTATTAAGGGAATCTGATTTTAATGGTAGTACGATTGCAGCTACTGGTATAATCCTTGAAGTTATTGGTTTGATTTTGAGTTATATACTTCTCCGAAAATATGTTACGATAGAAGAAGAAGAAGATAAAAAGCGAAAAGGGAAGGGAAAATTTAAATAATTTTAGCTTATTCTATGAATTCCTCCCATTTTCTTTCAATAATTCGCTGTGATATTAGATATTCTTTAATGTCCGTCAATAAAATATAAGGGTTATACTCCCAAGCTTCCTTTTTATTGAAGGAAATGCATTTAATCTCATGCAAATTAAACAATGACTTAATGAAAAGTCCGTATGTAGCGACTTGGGGCAACGAAAGCAAAAAATTTCCTTCGGGTTTATAATCTATTACCTTTACAATGCCGTTTTCAATTTGGATGAGATCGATGTGACCTGTGATATAACCATTTCTAATTTTTTTCCATATTGGAATCTCAATTGCAACTGAATTCTCATCTCTTATTAAAATGTTTTTTAGAATTGGTTCATGGCCTGGTTTTTTTCCGATTTCACTAGTTTTATAAGTTTCGAAGACATCGTTCACAAATTTTGGTAATCTTGAACCGGAACTATGAAGTTTAATTTTTCCTTCCCGAATTAAGCTTTTACTAAAACTGGCCATAAAAGCAGGTTTCAAGCCTCTGATTTTAAATTGTGAGACGCGCGGAAGACCTTTTTGATTAAATAAATCATTTGGAATAGTTCCTTGATAGACTTTTTTAAAATACGTTCCAAGATTTCTAAATTCCTCTCGATTCGGATTATTTTGAAATAATTTTGCTTTATGATGATTGATATTCCAATTAAACGCATATGGGATATTTTGATGTATAAAAATTTTTTTCTTAAGCATAAAATCAATTATTTAGAGGTATAATTTAAAAATAATTAATCAATAGTAATGATTCAATTTAAAAAAAAACACCCTATTAATGAATTATTAATTTATTAAACCTTAATTTTTTTCGATTATCATTAGGACATAAAGTAACCGATCAAAATTTTTATATATATTATAGCGGACCCGGCAGGATATTCGTTTGAATTTTAAATCAACTCAAAATTTCGAACCTGCGACATTCAGATTAGAAGTCTGACGCCCTATTTACACCGCTTATAGTGGAATAAAAACGGCCATGCTAGGCTACGGGTCCCTTGTTATAAAATAATGTATTTAATTCTTTGTTATGAATTTTTATAATTAACAATAAATTAAAATTTTACCTATATTTTGAAGCAAACTATATGTTTACAAATATTTAAGAAAGAGAAATTAATAAAACATAATATTACTTACCACGACCTTTATTTGCACCTAGACTTGGTCTTGTTTTTTCAGATCCCCATCCTTTCTTATGTAAACCTCTGGCTTTTTGACCTGCAGAAGTTAAACCTCGAGTAACTCTTCTGGTATGTTGAGGCTCGCAAATCCAATTAATTTTCGGATCTGATTTAATAACGGGATGATTTGGGTCGACCATAATAACTTCGTAATACCAACTTCTTCCATCGGCATATACTTTATAGCTATTCAGTACCTCCAAATTTGGGTATTTCCGTTGTACGCGTTCTTCCGCGACCCATTGCAAATTTTTTCCGGTAGTATACTTAGAGACCCCCATTGCTCTAGGTTTTCTCCCTCTTTTTGGGCGAACTTTATGCATTCCACCTTTTCGGATTCTAGCTCGAACGACAACATAACCTTGCTTGGCTTTATAACCGAGGGTTCGAGCTCTATGTAATTTAGTTGGTCTTTCAACGCGTTCGATCGATTTTCCTCTTCGGTATTCAATCCCCCTTTCCCAGTGAGTTGTTTTGTAACCAGTTTCGTGTTTTTCGAAGGTATCCTTCACATGGCTATATCCAGATTTCATGATTTAGGCAATCTCTAATTATGTAATAAATATTGAAATCAAGTAAAATTAATTAATTTTATTATTTTATCGTATTTTTTGATTGTGAATAATTTTATAATTTCACTCTGATTTTTATAGGTAACACACCCTCAAATATTTTGCAAATAGAAGCCATGAAAAATGAAGAAAAAATGGAAACAAATTTGAAAAAGAAATTAGAAGTTATAGATGAGGATGGATTGAAAATCGCTTATGATAAGGACGACCTTGAACGACAATTTCCTCAATTAATGCGTGAATTATCTGATAATAAGAAATCTCTAAAGATTAAAGGCATCGATTATGAAATTGAACAATCTGAAGAAAAAAATAAAGTAGTTCAAACCTCTAATTATTGCGAAGATATATTTAATCCCGGTGCTATAGACTTTATTAGGCGGTGTAAAAATAGAGAAGAAGCTTTAGAAATTTTAGATTATCTTCTAGGAAGGAGGAAGTTAAACATCCAAGATTATAACTCTCTAAAAAATCGAATAAAAGAAGATGGTGGCTTAGAGAAGTTTATAGCTGAATGTGGTGGTTTAAAAACATCAGGATATTACGAAAGGAAGTTTCCAAGGAAAATAAATTTACTGAATATTGATGAAAGTAAAAGTGAGAATTTAGATTGATGATGAACTTATGACAATTGAAAGAGCTAATGCTCATAGCGATGACGTTGTCGCCCCAAACTGAAATTTAGATTCGACTTAAGTATTTGATTCGATTTTTTGCTTAAAACTTAAACCTTTATTAGTTAACAAATATCCGTCATTATTTTTTAAAATAAGATTTAACTCTAAAAGCACTGGAACTCGTCCTTTAATACATGCCATGGGAAGACCTGAGATTATTTTCATAGTTTCAAAATCTTTTGCTCCTTTGTCAATAGCAAAAAAAATATCCACGCCCATGTTTCCAAGTAGATACTTTAAATCTTGAAGTGATTCTTCTTCTTTGCTCATATCTTCTTAATCGCCTTTTGGTTTATATTTTTTTGCTATAACCGGTTTAGATTCTTTCGGTAAAGATTTTCTTAAATATTCAGGGAAAGCAGTTGATATTTGAATATTAGTTTTTAAAAAGATGTAACGCTCGTTTTTGTATTTTAATTCTTCAATTACATCATGTTTTTTTAGGAAAGAGAGAGAGGAATTTAAATGGTCTAAAGCTCGTTTAGAGACTAGTTTTGGTAATTTGTCTTTAGAGATTAATCCACTTCTTAATTCTGAAAGTAAGTTGTATTTTTTGGGGTCTGATACGATTTGATATAAAGTGAATGAATCTTCTTCTAATTCTTCCTTGCTGTTATTTTCATAGATGCTAAAGTATTCTTGAACTTTAGGAAGTAGTAGTTCTATTAATTCGAGCTCTATTAAATCAGGATTTTCGTCAATATATTCAATTACGCTGTCGGGAGGAATCCTTTCAGCATTCACTTCTTTTAACAATAATACATACTTTTCAACAATTCCGATTTGATTTATAAAAATAAATTGTTTCGATACAAGTGTATCAATTAGCTCTTTAAAGTCCAACTTTGGAAATGTGTCATTATACCATTCTCTTAATCCATCTAATGCAATTGGACCCTTTGACAATTTTTTTAGGGTTAGGAATATGAATTTTCTATTCAACAAAGTTGCAATTTTCTCTTCTTCGCTTTTTTCTCTCGTGTCCTCAAGTGCCGCCCAGTACAATTCTTTAACCCATAATTTTATCAATGAGTTGTTTTTATAGATGAGATCTTTGTCGGGTTCATCAAAATTATTGATATCATTGATGTAAAAAGCTGTATAAATCTCTTCATTAGACAAGAGTTTTTCTAAAAACTCTGTACATAAAACATTCACGCTTTGTTCAATTTCAGAATTAATTTGTTGGTCAAAAATTATGGAAACCATTAACATTTCTTTATTTCCACGAGCCCAATCTGAGTGGATTTCGAAGTAATAATTATTAGAGTTGTTTTTTTCGAAAGAATGAGTAAAAAATCCCTCGCTAACCGTTTGATCCATTATGTTTGCAATTCTAGCTGAAAGTTGTTCGTCTAGCAAGTTCTCCGGATAGGAATAGAACACTAACGGACCTATTTTTCGATGGAAATACGATAAAGCTACAATTGGTTTCAATTAATGAATCTCCACTTAATTTTCTATATGTGGTTTTCTTTAAATTTTTACTAGTTTACCTAGAATAAATTAATATTAAAGGTTATATATTCATAAAAATAAATAAATTTATTTTAATTAAATAAAATTAGAAGGTTTTACTTAGAAAGACTATGTGCCCTATAAAACTTGTAGGATTTGATCTTGACGATTGTCTGTATGATTCAACAGGATTGTCTCAAATAGCAAGAATTAAGGGCATCGATGCAATGATAAGTTTGGGGTTAACCATTAACCGACAAAAAGCCCTAATGCTAATACAAGAAATTGTAACTGAATATGGTTCTAATTCTCCTAAACATTACGATTATTTTATTAGACGGTTAAACCAATATGAAAATTTTTCTATAAACTTTAACGAACAAATTAGATACATAGCAGCAGCTGTAATGGCTTACCACGCTCAAAAAATTAAACATATTAAAATTTACGACGATGTTAAAAGATGTTTAGAATGGTTAAAAGAAAATTCAATAAAAACTGCCATAATTACTGATGGAATCCCGATTAAACAATATGAAAAGATTTTACGATTAGGAATCGACGATTTAATTGACCTGGTTGTGATATCTGATGAAATAGGGATTAGAAAACCTAATCCAAAGTTGTTTTCATATTGTCTAGACAAATTCAAAGTCAAGGGATACGAAACCATCTACATCGGGGATAACATATATAAAGACATCATTCCCGCAAAAATAAATGATATTCATACTGTCTATATTCATCGTGGAGGAAAATACGATATTGATATAACTGGCGAAGAAATTGAGGGTGAAAACAAGCCTGATTATGAGATTTCTAAATTGGATGAAATTTTTGATATAATTATTGAGCTCAATAAAAAATTTTATATTGGTAAGGTATGACGGTTCGAATTGCATGCGTTCAACCAGAAGTTTTCCAAGAGAATAATAAATGCTATTTACTGATAGAGGATATAATAAAGGATATCTTTTCTAATCATGACTCTTGTGATATTATTTGTTTACCTGAAAGATGGGTTCCATTAACAAGAGAGAAAAAAGTAAATGTACAGAAAGAAAGAGGGAAGAATTATCAATTCGTCAAACAACTGGCAAATGATTACAGCGTAAGCATAATCTCAGGAGCTATTTGGGAAAAGAGAGAATCATCTAGTAAAACAAGGATTACAAGTTATTTTTTTGATAATTTTGGTGAAGAGGTAGGTAGGCAAGATAAGATTCATTTATATTCTTATGAAAGGAAAAATTTCGAACCAGGGGAAGACTTACAAATATTTTCATTTAAGAATATGTGCTTCGCGATTTTAATTTGTTTTGATATGGCTTTTTTTGAAACTCCAAGGTTAGCTGCAGAAAGCGGAGCTGATATATTATTCTCTCCTACACAAATTAGATCAGATGGTATAGAAAATTGGGAAGCCTATTTAAAAGCACGGGCTCTAGAAAATAGAATTCCCGTTGTCGCATGTAATACTTTTGGAAAAATATTAAAAAGAAATTTTCCAGGGCGTAGTAAAATTATCTCATTTGTAGAAGATTTTATTTCACCTTCTAAATTAAGAATTGTTGAAGGCCCAATTGATTCAAGTGGATTTATTTGTGATGAAATTGATTTAATATTTCCAAAAAAGTTGAGAAAGTTACGATTTAAGGAGATTATTGAAAAAAGTGCAATAAATGTAAGAAAAGTAGATTTTTAAGATTTCTATAGATGCTTCTCTAAATTTTGGTACTTTTTTATTACACATATTCTTAATCGGTTTAATTTACTATAGAATTTTTGAATTTTAGATCCAATGACCCCTCCCCCTCTCGGGGGGTTTAAATATGAAAAGTCAAATTAAAAGTAAAAAAATAAAAAAAATTTATTATGATATCAGCACAAAAAACTAATGGGAGTTTTGTTGGACCTCGAGCATTGTTTGATCAATCTTATATCCCACCTCAAATTCTGTATAGGAAAAACGAAGAGAATTCTCTATTTTCAATACTAAAGGACTCTTTTAAGGATGGTTTTTGCTTAAACATATTATATCAAGGTATTCAGGGAATTGGAAAGAAAGTTATAGTAAATAAAGTTATTAGAGATTTATCGCTATTAAACCCCGAGCTCTTAAATCTTCGTAAGGCTTATGTAGATTGTAGAGACAAAAATTTAGAGGAAATAATTATTTCTCTCCTCTCTGAAATTGGGATTCATCAGAATATAAATTTCAATTTTAAGAGTATTATTAACTCTAGTATCTCTGATCTATGGAATGTCTTTAAATTGACATGTAAAAAAGCTGACTACAAACTTTTATTCGTTTTCAATAACATTGAGCATTTACAACCGGAATATTTTAAGAAATTTCTTCAATACGGAAAAGAAACCAATATTAGCTTAGTTTCTACTGGAAATCACATTTTAAAGGCATCCACATTAGATATTTTAAGTGAGTTCGACATTAAAAAGAAACTAAATTATTTTTCGTATAAAGAGCTCCACGATATTATAAAACAAAGAATTTCGTTAACTTTCAAACATGAAGTAGATAAATGCTTGATTGAATTTATAACAGATTTAATTTTTGAACACCATGTTCCTGTACCTGGAAAAGGAATTGAAATTCTTAGAGATCTTTACCCATTTTTAAGTAAGCAAGTAGAATTGAACCATCTAGAGATCTTTGAATTACTTCAAAACCAATTTGAATCTCTTCAAATTACAGACGAATTTAGCATGCTTTCATATATTTCTGAATCAGAATTATTAACTGTGATTTTTCTGGATAATTTATCTAATTATTTCTTAAAAAAATCAAATTATTATGTCACAATAGACGAATTAAAGGAACTATATTATATAGCATGTGAATCCATCGAATTTGAAAAAAATGAAGAGGAATTCAAACATTTAATTACAAATCTACGTAATATTGGAATACTAAATGCTTCAAAAAAATCCCTCATTAACGATTTTAGATATTTCAACGAAAATATATTAAATTACAATTTTTACTTTATGGTGATTAATCCTCAAAATCTAAAGCACATTGTGGATGCAATTTTTAATAAGCATTAATTTTTTAAAAAACTATAAACAAAGCACTTCCAACTTAGAATTATCATCGATAGACGAAAAACTAAAAACTGAAACCTTATTTTTTTAAATGCCGAGTAAGTATATATATAGATGAAATTACTCTTTAATTTTATAATAGGATGAAGCAAAGGCGATTTAAAAATTGACTTATATTAAAAAAATCTCGATGACAGG
>JAHQWP010000225.1 GCA_029856235.1 Promethearchaeia archaeon | reverse complement strand
CTATGAAAATAATTCATTTTAGTGATGCAAAAAGTTATGAACCCGAGAAAAACTGGAAGCGTGTAAGTCTTTGTAATGAAGAAGATATTTCAGTCGAACATTTTGTAAAACCACCTAAACATGCTTCTCCCTCACATAAACATCCAAGCGCGCAAGTCTTAATTGTTATTAAAGGTAGATTATCAATAATTAATGAAAAAGATGGAGAAAAAGTTTTAAATGAAGGTGACGCAGTGTATATTCCTGGAAATGAAACTCATATTGTAAAAAATATCTTAGATGAACCATCTATTGGTATAGACATATTTGTACCGGGAAGATCTTTTAATTTTTGGTTGAGAAGGAAGTAACACTTAAGATGTAAAGTTAAGAAAGTGTTGGAATACATAATTCCAGCTTAAATGAACAGATTGAACTAATAAACTTATTTCTGATTCTCATGAGGCTTTCTCATGAGATTTTTTTTCATGTCAAATTCTATTTCCCGCATTTTTATTTTAATTTCGGAGGGATTGTAATCCTTTTTCAACAAATCAATTATTGTCTCCTTTAAAATCTCAAGATTATCAACTGCGCATTGATAAAATATGTTCCCATCGTCCAAATTCATATTCAAAATTTCGTACAAACCATTAAGAGAGTCTCGGATTTTTTCGTAGTGTTCCCAAGCTTTATCTAAATCAGACTGAGTATCTCGATTAGCCATTAATATAATAAAATAAGAAGTTTAAAAAAACTTTTTCCTTATAAGACTAATTTAATTCTACCAACTAAATCCTTAGCGTCTGAGGCTCCTGATTCAAGAACCTTAAAAACTTCTTTAGTATCAACTTTTAACGCTCCATGTAATAGTTTTTCAAAACCAATTCGGGTATTTAATCTCTCTGTTTTTTGAAGATGAAAAATTACTCGCCCTAATTCATTTTTTAAAATACCTGATTCGGCTTTTAAACAAGTTTCTAATAGGATTGGAGCTAATTCATCAATCGTTTCTTGGGTTACTCTACTGGCAAACGAATACAAGCTATTTATTTGCTCATCCGTAAGGTTTGTTATTTTTTCTTGAATCTTTAAAATTTCCATTTTTTTATCTCACTTTTTTAATCTTTTATTATGTTTTTTTTTCTAAATATTGTTAGACTAGTTAAGTATTTAAATGTAATGGGAAATTTTCCTTAGCCCATTTTACGAGATCGGGTGAATCCTCAATAATCTGACTTTTTCTGAATAAAAAATAAACGAAAACGGAATCTTTACTTTTAGGGGGAAAAAAATCCCAAAAACTATTTTTAGAAAAGAAATTTGATCGAAAAAAAAACTTTTCGAGAACTTTTTTGACTTTTTCGGTAATAATCTCGAAATTTTGTCAGAAATAAGTCATTTATTCATATAAAAATGTGGTTAAAAATATGGAATAATATGTCAAAAAATATTAGAGTATTTCCTTTTCTTCTTCATACAATTTTAAATCGGAAATTGTATGAATCTTTTCATTAAAATTTTAAATCTCGAGTTCTATTATTCTAACTAAATATTTATTAAAATTTACAGAAGTTGAACAGATGATTCAAAACATGGAACAAGAATTAGAAAAGGACTTATCTAAAATAAGGAAGAAAGAGCGATTTCAAGGCAAAATGGTCAAATATGTCTCCGGAGTGGGAAAAATTCTATTATTCATCCTTCCTATTCTTCTCTTAATAGTAACCATTCTAGCTTTCATTTCGGAATTGGACTTCACATTAAAAATTGTATTCTTCGTGATCTTAGGAGTATACGCCTTTAATTCTATAATGCTATTTCTTGGAGCAAATTCCACAAATTCTTCACTTAAATTAAGATTAAAAGTTGAGAGAAAGAGAGGGAGACCAATAGATAGCCTCGATGGCTTTGAAATGTTGTTTTCCAGCGTTAAACGAGTTGTTAACTTGTTAAAAATTATTGCTTTAATATGTTTTGTAGCATTAATTTTGTTCTTAGTAATGTTATTAATAGGAGATTTGAACTTAGGATTCGCAGCAGCAGGATTTGCACTAATAGGGTTAGGATTAGCAATAATTATTCGAAGTTTAAACCTGAATATTCATGATGTAAACGGTCTTCAAGATTTTTATAAACCTACAACTCATCAAATTTTTCTGGATAACTTTTTTGCTGAGGTTTTTTCAGATCATTTAGATCCGGTTACATTTCTTAAATGGGACGAATACTTAGCAGGGATAGAAAAAATTTTAACACCGACCTTTATTCAAAAGGTGAAAGAAGCCGAGGAAGATGAATTACCATTAACTTTTGGGATTGAATCAATATTATTTTTATACTACTTGCGATATCAAGGCGTTTTAACTGACGGACAATTTACCCGTGAATTAAAAGAAGTAATTAATGTAGAATCTGCTTCTTTTGATACAAAAAGAGGGTTGTTAATTGAAGGATCGTGGTATTTCTCTACTTCTGATATCTATAAACTGTTCGATTACATTAAAAAATACAATCCAGGCTTTTTTAACATCATTGATAGGCTTCAATTAGAACTTGCTGATAACATTGAGCGTCTTTCAAAAGATCCAATATATATGGATTCTTCAGCACAAGAAGTCGTGTATTTGCATTCTGAACTTAATGTGATGGTTTTCCTCTATAATAACGCTCCTGAAGATAAAAATTACGCTATAAAGATAGTAGCCCCTGGTTTCGAACCTAGTAAATTGAAGTTGGATATCAAAGTCGAAGGAAGAGGAAGCTTTTTAATTCCGAATAAACCCATTCCTTTAATCTCTTCTGAAAGTACTGACATTGCAGGCGTATTATCGACTATGCTAGAAAATGGAGATACAACTTGGCTAACCTTAGAGCCAAGAGAGACTGGAGAACAAACAATTCAAATCTTTTTAATGTCCTCTGATGGCACTATTATTGAAGGGAAAACGAGAACTATAAAAGTAACTAAAAACATGAAAGATTACCTAAAAAAACTGACTTCTATTGGTTCTTTACTTGGTGGTTTAGCTGTCCCATTAGCAAAAATCCTTCCCACTTTAATTCAATAACCATATTTTTTTTTTATTAATCAAAAGGTCTGATTTGAAAGGTTTTCGATCAGCTAGTTTTCAAAATTCGATAAAATTATCATTTTGATGCATATAATTGTTTATTTATTGTAATAATTAAGTTAAAATGGATTAGATAATTTTCTCTAATATTACAAGATTAAAAATTAAAATCTACTAAAATCAAAAAAGAAGAGTTAAACGTCATGGTTGTAATAACTACAAAAAAACCGGAAGAAGAGGTTTTTGAAGCTCTTAACAATTATAAAGTAAAAAATATATTGGTCGTGAGTTGTGGGGTTTGCGCAGCTCTCTGTCAAACTGGAGGGAGTGAAGGGGCTGAGGAATGGTCGGAAAAACTAAAAGAAAGGGGATTTAATGTAACTAATGCAATAGTGAGCGAGGATGTTTGTGATAACCGTGTGATGAAAAAAGATTTACGCAAGATTGATGAGGATGTTAAAAACTCAGACGGTATTTTAACATTAGCTTGTGGTTTAGGGGTACAATCGATTATCGAAGTTCTTAAAAAAAGTCATCCAGAAATACCCGTTTTCACCGCTAATAACACCGAGTTTATGGGAATGACAGAACGCATCGGACGTTTCTATATGCGATGTAAAGGGTGTGGTGATTGTTTGTTAAACGAAACTGGTGGAATTTGTCCGGTCACAACTTGCGCTAAAGCGCTTATGAATGGACCTTGTGGAGGAATGGTGGATGGTAAATGTGAAGTGGGCGACTATGAGAAAGACTGCGGTTGGATTACAATATATAATCGACTAAAAGAGTTAGGCCGTTTAGACTTATTCTCAAAATTAAGAGACCCCTTAGATTGGAGTAAAATTGGTCATCAAAGAGAGATTGTTTGGAGGTAAAATTAAAAATGACAGAAATAAAAACTTATTCCAAATTAGGAGAAGCCATCGCGAAGGGTGAATTTATACTGACAGGTGAACTTGAGCCTGAAAAAACGACAGATCTCTCACACACAATCCACGAAGCTAAGGAAATGGCACCATATGTTATTGCCGCAAATGTAACAGATAGCCCATTAGGAATTGTAACAGTGAACTCGATGGCAGCAACGCATTTAATCCAAAAAGCAGCAGGTTTAGAATGCGTTTGGCAGATGACTGTTAGGGATGTTAATAAATTAGGAATTGCTGGAATGATTATGGGAGCGCACGCTCTAGGGATACGCAATATTCTTTCTCTTACAGGTGATCACACAGCTTTAGGCGATATGCCCGAATCAAAACCTGTTTTTGATCTTGATTCCGCAACGCTGGTAAAGTTAGTGAGGGAAATGGTTGATACAGGCTCTATTAACGGGCACGAAATCGAGTCACCTCCAACGCTACATGTAGGCGCGGCAGCAAATCCAAATGCTGAACCAATGGGTGCGGAAGTATTAAAAATAGGAAGAAAAGCAGAAGCCGGTTGTGAATTTATACAGACTCAAGTAGTTTATGATCTCGATCGCACTATAGAATTTTTATCAGAAATTAAAAGGTATAATGTGCCAGTATTACTTGGAATCTTTCCGATGAAATCTTACGGAATTGCTAAAGGTTTTGATACTTTTGTACCAGGGGTTAGCGTCCCTAAAGAAATCTTAGCTAAGTGGAAGAGCGTTAAGACTGAGAATACTGATAAGAAGGTCCAGAAAGAATTATATGATCAATATAATTACGAGTTCTTCAAACCTTTCATAGAAGAATTACGAAATAAAAAATTACTAGCAGGAATTCACTGTATGGCGGTCCACTACCCTCGAATATTCCCTAAGTTGAACGATATTATTGGGAACTAAATACTATCATAACTTTTCTCTTTTTTATTTTTAATTAATTTAACCAACTTCTTCTACACTTATATTTCTTCAACAGAAATTTTAAGAAAAAATTATAACACGCTCTAATGTTTTTAAATTAACGATTAATATCAAAGATAATGTTTCCAAAAAATATCTTAAAATTAAAAATTTTAAGTTGTGGATAATATTTTTTAAGAGATCGCATCCAAAATGGTAGATATTAGTAAGATTAAAAATCTTGTAGTTGTTGGCGCGGGAGTTATGGGTTATGGAATCGCTCAAGTAGCTTTAATGGCAGGATATAATGTAAAATTAGTTGATATTAAAGAAAGCATAGTTAACAACGGTTTAACTAAAATCGAAGAAGGTTTGGAAAAAGCTCAGATAAAAGGTAAGCTAAAAGAAGGAATATCCATTAACACCATCATGTTAAGATGCAGTAAATCAATTGATTTATTATCTGCAGTTAAAGAGAGCGATTTCGTATTTGAAGCTGTCGATGAAAAACTAGATATTAAGAAACATATATGTAATTTAGTTATGGAAAATTCGCTCCCTCACTGCATTTTTGCTTCAAACACTTCGTCATTTAGAATAACAGAAATCGCTGAAGATGCAAAAAGACCAGAAAATGTTATTGGAATGCATTTTTTTCTACCAGTGGTCCTGCAATGCTGTGTTGAGGTAATGAAGGGTGAGAAAACATCCGATCATGCCTTGGATGTTGGTGTTGAAATTGGTAAGATATTACCTTGTCTTAAAGGAAAACGGTTTTCCGTTAGAATTGAGAAGGAGAGTCCGGGATTTATCGCAAATAGGTTGCTTATGCCTCCGCTTATTTATCTTAGCTGGGTTTTTGATCAAGCTTTCGAGAAAAACATTCCTTGGGAACAAATTGATGCGGACGCTGAAGCAAGGAAATTAACTCCAATGGGACCGTGTGAATTAAACGACTATCTTGGCATAGATACTGCTTTTAATGTCATGAAAAGCTTTGAAAAGATTTTTTCTACTGATTTTGCCCCGGGTAAAGTACTTACAAGTCTTGTAAAGAAAGGAAATTTAGGGAGAAAAACAGGACAAGGTTTCTATAATTGGAAGGATGGGAAACCAAAAATACAGTTGAATAAAAAAGCAGGGCTTTTAAATCCAGAAATGGCAATGGCTATTATGTTAAATGAAGGATGTAAATTATTAGAAGAGAAAATAGTTTCTGGATATAAAATAGTTGATGATGTGATGTTGACTGGAACTAGTATGCCTGGACCCTTTGGTCCTGGAAAAAACAATTACGAGAAATGGTCTGAAATGCTAGAAGACTTCGTTGAAATTAGCGGTAAAAAATACCTTAAACCTTGTGATTTAATGAAATCTGGAGATTTTATTAATATGCGAAAGTAGGTTATTAGTATTATTAATAATCTCATTTTACTATATTCTTTAAAAAATTAGTAATAAATTTATAAATAATAGAGGTAGAATTGAATTTATGGAGAAATATGATTTAGTTGTTATAGGATCTGGAGCCGGATTGAGTATCCTTAATTACGGACTTCAAATGGGATTAAACTGTGCCCTAGTAGAAGACACCAAACTTGGAGGAACATGTTTAACTCGTGGTTGCATTCCATCAAAAGTTTTGGTTCACCCTGCAGATTTGATAAGAGAAGCAGAGCATGCGACTGAAGTAGGAATTAAGTTTAGAGTTGAAGACATTGATTGGGACTTAATTGCTAAACGAATGTGGAGTCAAATAGACGAAAGTAAAGAAATGGAAGAAGGATTATCTCACGTACCAAACCTGAAACTTTATAAAGGAGTGGGCGAATTTATTGGAGAGTATGAAATGCAGGTTAAAGCTGTAGGATATGATAAAATTATCGGTCACTTCAAAGGAGAAAAATTTGTTTTAGCTTCTGGTGCGCGTTCGTTCATTCCTCCTATTCAAGGTTTAGAAGAAATCGAATATATTACAAACGAAAATTTCTTTGGTGATAAGTTTCCTAATAAGCCATGGGAAAGTCTAATTATAATTGGAGGCGGAGTCATCGCAGCTGAATTTGCCCATATTTTTTCTGCATTTGGCACAAATGTGACTATTGTAGAAATGTTACCACGCTTAGTTATGACTGAAGAACCAGAAATAAGTGAATTTTTGGAACGCAATTTTAAGAAACATATGGATGTGTTAGTAAACCATAAAGCGATTAGAGTAGAAACAAAAAAGAAATTCAAAGCAGTTACCGTTCAGAATGTGGAAAGTGGGAAAGAAATCGAACTATTAGCTGAAGAAATTTTAATTGCTGCAGGACGCCGTTCTAATGCTGATTTTTTAGCGGTCGAGAAGACTGGAGTTGAAACTAATGAAGGTGGCTGGATTAAAACCAACAAATACTTAGAGACTACAAAACCGAATATTTGGGCTTTTGGAGACGCTAACGGTCTTTATCAATTTAGACATAAAGCCAACTATGAAGCGGATCTTTGTGCTAATAACATTTTTGGCCCTGAAGACGAAAAAAAGGAAGCTGATTATTCAGTAGTGCCCTGGGCTATTTTCACATCACCTCAAATAGGGCATGTGGGTATGACTCAAGAAGAAGCTATTGAAAAGGGGCACGAGATATTCGTTGCTGTAAATAATTACTCGTCAGTAGCGAAAGGTTTTGCGATGGGTTATGAAAACGACGATATAGATAACGGTTTTGTAAAATTAATCATCGATAAATCTTATAAATTATTAGGTGTACATGCTGTTGGACCTCATGCCGCGATACTTGTTCAACCCTTTGTATATTTAATGAACGCAGGATATACTTGCGATTCTCCCGACTTTCCCGCAAGAACGGGATCTAATAAGTTAGGTAGAGCTTGTCCTGAGGCAGGCTCTTTTATGCCGGTCTATAAGTCGATGGTAATTCATCCCTCTCTTAATGAGGTCGCTGGTTGGGCAATTGGTAAAATGAGGCCGGTAAATATTAAATCTCATGGCCACGAACATCAACACGAGCATTAAAAAAATCTTTTTTTTTCACCTCTATAATGATCAAAAGTAAATCTAAGTAAAAACTTCAAATATTTAGCTTCTTTCAACAATCTAGTAAATAATGGATTTGAATAAAAATCGATTAAGCCAAATTTTTACTCCTGATTACATCGCAGAGTTTATGGTTAAAAACATTAATCAATATTATATTTCAACGAATAATGAGTCTAACTTCGATGAAATTAAAATTCTAGAGCCTTGTGCAGGTGAAGGAGTTTTTATTGAATACATATTAGGTGAAGGATTTACCGATATTACCGCTTATGAATTAGATCAAAGTTTAAAAACACATCTTTTAGAAAGTTATCCAAATGTAGATCTTAAATTTGAGAATTTCTTAGGATCAGACTCTAACGAAAAATATGACATAATTATAGGAAATCCACCTTATTTAGGACAAAACTACAACGCTAAAATTTTTCAAGAGCTTGTGAAGAATTATTCTGTTTGTAAAAAATATTTCGTCGGAAATATGGATTTATTTTATTTTTTCATTCATTTAGGTATAGATAAATTAAAACCGGGAGGATTGCTATCTTTTATCACAACAAATTACTGGCTAACGAAATCAAATAAGACAGGGATAAAGCTTCTTAAACCTCACATAACAAAGGATTGCTTCTTACTACAATATATTGATTTATCAAACATTAATGTTTTTACAGATGCAAAGGGTCAACATAATTGTATTTTCATACTTCAAAAAAAACACGAGAAAGAAAAACAAAAGATAGTCGACAAATTAATTGACATAATTCAAATTAAGCGGATTAATAACCAATTTAATGAAAAATCAAACAAAATGCTCTTTAAAGATATATTAAATAACGAAGACTCACCACATTTGCTAAAATACCGATCAGCAATAACGAATAAAGATTTACTCCCAAATAACGGCTGGAATCTAAAATATCCTCTTGCTGTAAAGAATCATGTTGAAAAGATTGAAACTAATTGTAGGTTTAATGGGAGTTTATTATATTTATCTGATTTTTTTGTCATTAGAAATGGATTAATTCTGATTAAAGATGAAATTTTTGTATTAAAAGAGAATGAAAGCCTCAAAATTGTCGATTCGGATATGTTTATCAAGATTGACAATACATTCGTAAAACTGAGTGATCATGAGAAGCAAAAATTAAAAAAAATGTTTAAGAGCAAAGTTATTGAGCCTTTCTCTTATGATAAGAATGAGATTTCAGGTTATTTAATCTATCTTGATAAGAATGAATTTAAAAATCAAGACTTAAAAAAACGCAATGAGTTTATAGAGAAAGGGTATCCTAACCTTACGGCATATTTAAACCACTACAGAGAAGAACTTGAAGATATACTTAGGAATGCCAATGAAAATGTTAATGACATATATTTTCCCCGAAGAGGGAGCATGATTACTCAGTTTGATATTGAACATAAAAGAAAATTAGTTAATCTCGAACCTTACTATGATAAAGAACCAAAGATATTTTTCAGTTATATCTCCAAATCAAACGTCTTTGGATATACTAAAGATTCGTATTATGCCACTTCTGATACTTATTTCTTATGGTTAAGGGAAGGGAAGAGCGAAATTGATTACTTATTTCTTCTTGCTTATCTTAATTCAAAGATTGTGAATTTTCTATTTAAAGCAAAAAATATAATATTAAAGAGAAGCAAGACTAAATTGGAGGAGGAAATACCAATTCCCAACATTTCACTATTTCAATCTCAATCTCAATTAGAATTAATTAACTTAATTCGATACATTACTTCAAATTTGACCCAAAATATTGTTTCCATTGATAAAACTAAATTAAATAAATTACAGGAATTATTCCCTAATATTTATTCCCAAATACTAAATGAAAAAAACTCCCGAAAGAAAATTGATATACTGCTTTTGAACTTATTTGATTTGGTGGAGGAAGATATAGATTTTTTGTTAGAAAAATATTATTAGGCGAGTTAATAAAGATTTAACCGAATGAGATACCTCCTGATTTTGTCAACAAGCTTATATCGTCCCACAAATAACTTGTGTCTATCATTGTGGGAGAATTACAACTATAACACTTCTCACTTTCTTTAATGAATTTAACAAATTCAGGAAGTTGTAACACTTCGCTGACTGATTTTTGGCGTAAACTAGCTATAGGTTTATCAAGTTGAAGACAATTTTCAATATCTCCATTATAGTTTACAAACATGAAAACCTTTTTTGTATGGCATAAGTATCGTTTTTTACCCCCAATAAAGTGGTTTAAATACATTTCTGAATTTAATATTTTCGAACCGCTCTTTTTTGCATCCAAAATATTCTCAAATATTTTACTAATATCATTATCACTCGCAGAAAGCGTACCTTTCTCATCCACATCACCATATGAGTAATGGCGAATAGTATTTATTACATTAAAAGCAACAGGGATTCCAATGTTATCAGAAAGATTTATCATTTCCCCAACTCGATTCATATTAAATTTACTAATTGAAAAACTAAATTGTAGAGAAATTAATGGATAGCTTTCTTTAACAATTGTAACAGATTCCATTATTTTATCGTACAACCCTGGCAACCTTCTAATTTGATCATGTTCTTCCGGTCTTGGGGAGTCTAGAGATATAAGAATAAAGTCAATATCATCTCCAAATTCTTTGATTTTGTCTGGAAGGAACCAGCCATTTGTAACAATTCCAACGATTGTAAATTTTAACTCTTTTTTAACGAATTTAATGATTTCAGTAATGTCTTTTCTAATGAGAGGTTCTCCACCCCATAAAATAGTTACTACAAATCCTGCTTCCTTTGCTTCAGTATAAATTCGTTTGATTTCCTCGAGAGTCAGTTGATCTTTTTTCGTATTGTTTTTCCAAAGACAAGTTTCACAATCGCAATTACATTTTAAGGTTGTAAGAAAGTGAAATATAAATGGTTTCCCATTATTCTCTCTAGCAGTTTTAGCAGCAAGCGCTAATTCGGCAATTTGCTTCTTTTTCTTTCTTTTAATTTGTTTATTAATTAACTCTTGTTCCATACATATATCTGTTATAAAGGATTATTTATGATTAACGAAATTAATGCTTTTATTTGAGTGATTTATAATGGATGAATTTCCCCAATTTGACGATGTAGGCAGTTTTCCTTTACCAGACTATATCGATTTTGACAAGTTCAAGCAGTTTTATTGGACAGCTTACAAGGGAATTGTAAATAATGCAGATGTATTTGAAAATAGAGGTATTTACAATTTTTTCATCCATCCATTTCTTCAATCGTTTCAGTTAAAGTTAAATGCAGGAGTTGAGATAATAAATTATCCCCAGCATATGGACATGTACACTCAATTTTTAAAGCCACTTGAAGACTATGAAATAGAGCCATCTCTGATTGATCCTAAAAAAGGTATTATTCCCGAACTCTTCATTTTAGACCGATTTGCGAAGGATTATTACGAAAGAACTGGAAATGCGCTTAAAATAAAAGTATGTGCTACGGGACCCATAGAATTATACATAAAAAAGCATGGATTTACGATATATCCTGATCTCGCATTTAATTTTGCGAAATCACTCAATAGTACTTTGAAAAAATCGATAAGGAACACTAAATATCTTCAAAGTTCCGTCATCTCGATTGATGAACCTTCATTTGGGTATGTTGATATGTTTAATATTGAAGATGATGATATAATTAAAGCGTTTGATAAAACTGTGGAAGGTGTAGGTGGCCTCGTCCAAATCCATCTTCATACTTTAAAAAAATACTCAATTCCTATTCAAGCAAAAAATATAGACGTTCTCACTTGTGAATATGCTTCTGATCATTCAAATTTCATTCCAAAAAATGACTTAGAACAGTTTGATAAGTTCATACGCGTCGGTATCACGAGAACGAATATTAATAGTATAATGGCTGAAAAATTGGATGCAGGAACCTCTCTTGATGAACTCAAAACTTTTGAGGGGACCATGTCATTAATAGATTCAAAAGAATATATCAAGAAGAATTTACTTTTTGCTCTTGAACATTATGAAGGCCGTCTTAAGTTCATAGGACCCGATTGTGGATTAAAGGGATGGAATCCCCCCCAAGTTGCATATGAATTATTACGAAGAACTTACAATGTTATCAAGGAAGTAAAACTTAGTATTGCTTAATTCTTTGCGTATATCTCTTCTTCTTCATATTCTTTTTTTTGAAAAAAAATAGAAATTAATATACTTCAAATCAAAATATAAGACAAAAACCAATTTATGAAAATCAAAGATGATAATCGATCATTTAAGCCAAACTATTCAACTTAAAATCTGTTATTTTGGTCCTGCCCTTTCGGGAAAAACCACTACCTTGAAATCCTTATTTAAACATTTTGGAAAGGAAGATAGGGTATTAAGTATTGAAAGTAGCATACGAAGAACTCTATTCTTCGATTATGGTACGATTAATTTTGAAAATAAACAGTGGCTTCTTAAACTCCACCTTTACTCCACAACTGGTCAAGACTTTTACATTATAACTAGACCTATAACTTTACGAGCAATAGATGGAA
>JAHQWP010000224.1 GCA_029856235.1 Promethearchaeia archaeon | reverse complement strand
TGTATTTATTTAAAGAAAAGGACGAAGTAGAAATTCCTTATACGTGCAAATTGTGTTTAAAAGAAATTCCTTTCAAAATAACTAAAAACGAATACCAATCCGTTAATAAATTTCCGATTACTAAGCAATTAACTCATGGAGATCCTGCCCACAAACTCATAGTTCATTTTAATCAATACTTAGAAATAGAAAATTTCGAAGTGGAAGAGATACTTGAAAAACAAGATGTTTCGTTCTCAAAGGAGCTTACAAAACAAGTTTTAAGCGAAATAGATCTTACCGACGATGAGATTGAATTATACTTTCGAATAACTGGTCGTGAAGCCGTAAGTATCGGCGAGATGGCTATTTTAACCGGGAATTCTAAAGCTAGGTGCCAAGAAATTGCTGATAAATTTATAAAAAAGGGGTTATTCAAAGAAATTGTTGGAGCACGACCTCATTATGCTGCCTTACCTCCATACGCGGCTTTAGTCAGTCAACTTCAAAAGTTTCATAGATATATTTCTGATATTAAATCTAGCATTCCCGCTCAACTATCAAAAACTTTTGCTCAGCTAGAATCAGAGTCGGGAAAGGTTGAAGTTAAACCAAAACCCGTCCCTACAGAATTGATGAATGAATTAAAAGACAACATGCTTACGCAAATACGCTCCCAAAAGAAGGAATTCGACGATACTCTAGCAGTAATGGATCAAATTCGAGGGATTACCGACGATATTTCTAACCTTGAAGGGTATACTGAGTCAGTTATGGGAACTCAAATGGGAGGTCTTAAAAAACAGTTTGAAGATATTAACGAAAAGACTTCTAGTATTATTAAGGGTCAAGTTAACGACTTAAAAACCGAATTTGATACTATAAAATCAACTGTATCCTCAAATTTGCAAAAATTACGTTTAGGGGTAATCTCGCAAACCGTAGATCAAGTGATTGATAAAGTAATAAACGCTAAATTAAAAGAAATATCCGATAATATCAACGTACAATTAAGCGTAAGTCAAGTTGCGTTCTCTGACGAGTTAAAAAAAGTGACTCAGGGTGTAGATTCTGAATTAATAACAAAGTTGAAAGATTCTTTAAAGAGCACCATTCAAAATATTGACGGTCTTAGCACAAAGGCACAAGAAGATAAAGAACAAATATATTCTGAGATAACCGAAAACTTTAATAAAGCTGTACAAATGGCAGAAAGTAAAATTGAAGGCATTTCTGGTACTACACTTGAATCGCTGGGCACTTTAAAAGATGTTTTTTCTAACCAAATTGTCGCGACTTTAGATAATACGCTCGATGATATATTAAAGAAACTCGAAACTTCAGAAAAAGTCACGAGCGAGTTCTGGGAACAAGCTAAAACGGGGAGATCAATTACAATGAAAGACATCTGGTTTATAAGATCACCTGAAGCTGCTAAAGCACATATTAACGATGAAATCTCAAAAGCAAAAATGAGAGTTTTACTTGTAGCCCCTCAAATAAACGATATTGACATTAAAGCCTTAATGGATCGTCCTCCAAGAATTAATTTTAGAATAGCGGCTAATATAGATTTCTCTAATCCTGAACACGTAAGTATCATTGAACAATTAGATAAAATGGATAATGTAGACTATAGACATCGTGGATTACAAAATCTTTGGGGTGTAAACAGGGATTACGAGGAAGTAATTGTCTGCGTTCTTTCAAAAGCAGAGGTACGTGGTGAATCTATAACCGAAATTGCGGGTATAGGAAGTATCATAGAAGAACACATCAAAATTTTTGTACCAATACTTGAAGAATCTTGGATGGGTGCGAGAAAAGAGGTTATTCATGATGTAAAATCATCAATTACTAAAGAAACACCTGCCCCAAAACCTAAAGAACCTGTTAAATTGAAGCCTGTTGTTGAGATACCAAAAGAGACAGTAACCCCCGGAATTGAAGTGCCTACCCCGAAGACCACACCTACTGCAGGTGGATCTTTGTTAACGAAGCAATTTGACCTAATCTTTGATGGTGTAGATTCTTTGATGGGTTTAGAAATCTCTTCTGCCCTAGAGAAGTTTCAAAGTGAATACATTAAAGAACAGGGCTATAATAGCGTATTAAAGAACATGCATAATACAAGTACTTCTTTAAAGAGCAAAACTTACGTCCTAAGTCAACCTGAAAAAGAAGATCTCAAAATGAAAATGAATTTCTGGAAACAAAAATTAAATCTCTAACTTATTTTTAATTTATCTTTTATTTATTTTATTTCTGTTATTATTTAATTGTCAATTTACTAAACAAAATACTTATTATTCTATTTTTTATTATCTTTCTTATGTCAAAGGACTTTATTACTATTGAGAATAAGAAACTTAACGATTATTTATACCACATAGATGCTCGAGCTTACGGAGCACCACGAATGCTTTCTATTTTCGTAGCTAAATTTGACAACTCATCTATATTAATTGATTGTGGGTCGTCGTTAGATACGAAAAAATTGGTGAGGTGCTTGAGCAAGTTGAATATTGATTTATCTTCTTTTAAATATCTCTCTACTACTCACCACCATTTTGATCACAACGGTGGTCTATGGCAACTTTATGATATATTAAAGGAACACAATTCCAAAATAAAGATCGTTACCAACGAAAAGACTAAAGAATTGCTTAACGATTATAAAGATCATTTGGCTCGTGGTAAACGAACTTACGGAAACTTAATAGGAATTATGAAACCTATTGAAGAGAATGCTTTTAAAATTATCGTACCTAGTACCAACTTTAATAGAAACCCCAGTAAACTCGATTTTATAGATAAATTTTCAATCAACGGTTCAGAAGTAAATTTTGGAATTTTAAAAACTCCCGGACACACTCCTGATCATCAATGTCCTGTATTTGTTAAGGATAATAACCTTGACTTCATCCATCTTGGAGAAAGTCTAGGAACCATCTATCATTCTACAGAATTAGTCACAATCCCTACCTCAATGCCCACTTATTATAATCACGAGGAATATATGGGTACTCTACAAAATCTTAAAAATCTCTCTCCGTCTAAAGCCGGATTTGGTCATTTCGGAGTTATCAATGGTAAAGAAAATTTCCAAACACTCCTTTTGGAACACGAATCGTTCATGAAGGAGTTTAGAGAAGCGATTATTAAGTTCTACAACGAAAAGCCAGAAACCAGATATGTTTTCGAGCATATCATGCCGATGTTCATCCCCAGAACTGATTTATCTTTTGATAAGGACTCAATTTTCAATGGAATCGCATTAGGCGTAGTGTATGGTATGATGATGGATTTAGGTTATCGCAAAGATTAAATTTTTTTTGTTATTCACAAAATTCTAAATTATTATATTCATACCATCTTATAATGCAAGAGAGAAGTTTCGAACATTTTGACATTTGTATTGTAGGTGCTAGTATTGCAGGAAATTATTTGACTTATTTATTGTCAAATTCAAACCTAAGAATAGCTGTTCTCGAAGACCATAAAGAGATCGGTTTACCATTTCAATGTGCCGGAATTATCTCTCAAAAATTAAGTCAATTAATTGAACTACCTAAAGAGATTGTTCTAAACCGAGTTAGAACAGCTAAAATCGTAAATCCATCTGGTAAGTCCATTAAACTTTTCGGAGATGAGAATCCTTACATTATCGATAGAATTGCTTTAGATCGTTTGCATTACAAAAAAATTAAAGATAATCAAAACATAATGTATTATCTTGGCGAAAGATATAAATCATTTGAATATCGCATCGAAAATGGTAAAAAGTATGTGTTACTTGAAACTTCAGAAAGAAAAATTAAAACTAGGATGCTAATTGGGTGTGATGGACCACTTTCATCAGTAGGAAAGCAATTGAATGTGAAAAATGATGTCCTATATGCCTCCCAAATTAGAACTAAAGCAAATTTTAATGAAGACGAAGCTGCTATGTATTTTGATCCACAATGGAAGCAGTTATTTGGATGGATTGTGCCCGAAGGTAATCAGGTTTTTCGTATTGGTATCGCTGCTGCTAAAAATGTTAGGAATTGTTTCAAGCGCTACTTAGAAAAATTAGATATCGATATCGATAACAAAATAGATCAACAAGGAGGGATCATTCCATACGGAATTATGAATCGAGTAGCATTTGATAATATATTATTACTAGGCGACGCCGCTGGGCAGGTAAAAGCTACAACAGGCGGGGGTATTATTATGTTGTTGACGGCTGCGAAGTATGCTTCTAGATGTGTAAATCTTTGTTTTAAGAATGAAACTTTTTCAAAGAAGTTCATTAAAAAAAATTATGAAAAGCCTTGTTCGCATACAATCGGCCGAGAATTAAAGCTCCATTACCTTATTCGGCTTATTTTAGAGAAATTTAAAGAAAAGGATTTTGAGGTTTTCTTTAAAATAATTAAAGAAAACAAAATTGAGCGTATAATTTCATTCTACGGAGACATGGATTTTCCAAAAACATTGGTTGCTAAGTTGCTACGGAATCGAACTGTTTTAGGTTTTTTATTCAAGTTCCTTGTGAAAAATCCAGTAATAATCTTTAAAATGTTAAAATTACTTTTCTAAACCTAATATCTAAACTTCATATAATTTAGTAGAAATTGTGAAAATAAAATGGAATGTAGAGAAAGAGTTTTAACCGCATTAAATTTAGGAACGCCAGATAGGGTTCCTTGCCACACCATTTTAATTGACGCTAATAATGTAGACATAATACTAGGAAAACCTCAAATATCTGATTTCGACACCGTAGAGCAAATGAAAAAGGATAACCCCGAAGGTTGGCGAGAGGAATTAAGTAATCTACTCGATGCTGTAGAGACCTCTGTTTTCTCCCGATGTGTAGAAGCCGCCGCCGCTATAGGATTAGACACGATGCAGGTTGGAATCGTACCACTAGAAGTTGTGGATCTTCCTGATGATGATCGCCTTCTGATGGGTGATATCTTCGGAAGGATTTGGGAAATTCGTGATAATGAGGGAAATTTTAATCCGTATTACTTATACGGTACAATGAATAGTCCAGAAAAGTGGGAAGAAGTGAAAGCTGAAATCGAAGGACCCGCAACAGAAAAATATACAAAAATGGTTAAAAAATTCTATAGACGGATAAATAAAAAACATAAAGATAAAATCTTTGTAATTGTGACTAATGATTTAGCTGGTGTGTTTGAAAGTGCTTCCCAGGGGATGGGGATGCCATATTATTCAAAGATGTTGCACAAAAATCCAAAATTTATAAAGGAGGTGCATGAAGTTATTGCAACGTTTACCGCAGAATGTTACAAAGCTTATATGGAAGTGGGAGCAGAAGTCTTTGTGGAATCGGGGGATTTGGCGTATCATACAGGACCCATGATGAGCCCAAAGAAATTCACAGAATTGCTTTTACCTGCTTATCGAATTATTACAGATACCGTCCATGAAAAGGGACAAAAGATCGTACTTCATACAGATGGACAAGTCACTCCATTGTTAGACTTTGTAGTTGATTGTGGATTTGATGGGCTTCAAAGTCTTGAACCAACGGCAGGTGTAGATCTTGCATTAGTGAAAAAAAAGGTTGGAGACAAGCTATGTTTGATGGGTAACATTGATGTCGCTCATGATTTAGTTTACGGAACTAAAGAGGAGGTTTATAACTCAGTAAAATATGCAATTAAGACTGCTGGTCCTGGAGGAGGATTTATGGTAAGTGCGGCTAATATGCATCCTGGTGTAAAAGTAGATAATTTGCGTTGGATGGTAGACGCTACAAAAGAGTTCGGAAACTATCCAATTAACCTTGAATAAACTTCAATTCAAAATTGGAACTCTAATTCTAATCTTTCTTGTTAAAGAGGAGGAGGTAGCATTGAGAAGAACGCGATTTTATTAAAAAGAATGAACCATACACCCATGTAAGCAATAATTACAATTGTAGAAACAAATCCGAAGCGATAAACTCCTTTAGGGATACCTGAATCCTCGTTTTTTCTTTGAATGATTGCCCGAATCATGGCTACAATATATATTAAAGTAATGATTAAGGCTAAAATCCATAAAAATAATACAAATAACAAAAGAGTATAAATTGGTTCACCATCAAATCTCAGCGTATTTAGCCATGCCCAATAGTTAAAAATGAGGTAAGTTGGGATTGAACTATAAATTGCTGCAGTGAGCAAAAAAACAAATGACCATAAAAATCCTCTAAAAGACGACATCTCTCTCGATAAGGAATTATTTGCTTAATACAAATATATATACAATAATTTATAAGATTTGTATCTCTAGAATGTTAAAAAAAAAATAAGAAGACTAAAAAAAAAAAAAAAGATTTTTTTAATGAAGGAAAGAAGATAATAGTCCCAGAAAGCCTTGGTATGGTGCAAATGTACATAATATCATTACAAGTAGTATCGCAGCAATTAATGTACCCGCAATAATATTCCCCGTTTTCTTATACGTATAGACTGAAATTCCTGCAATAAGTAAATTAAGAGGAATCGCAATCGGCATCATTACTCCAAAATAGAAAAAGTTGCCTACAAATGCCCCGATTAAAAGGAGATAAAATGCTATATAGGTTAAAAGAACCCCGAAGTGGATAAGAATTGCTTTTAAAGTGCTGTTTTTTGTTCCTTGAATTTTAGAATAAATAACAAATTGGAAGAGAATACCAAAAACTAAGAACATAAAAAAGCTTATTACAAAATAGATTGCAACAACCCACGCTTTCGAAATAGATGGGATCATTCCTACATAATTTAATCCTAGTGAGGAATATAAAATCAAATATAGTAGTGTAATTATTATAAAACCATATATAATTGATTTTCCGATGTTCAATTTTGAACTTTTGAAGGGGGTTTTTAGTATGCTTAATAGAGATTTGTTATTCTTTTTGCCTAGCCTCCAAAGTTGAATTAATATTCCAAATATTTGACCGAAAAGCAGACTGAGAACAAATCCAGTTATAGCCAGTGGAATAGGAAGAAATATCCAAATAATTATAAATACTCCTAATAATCCTAATGGAATTGAATATAATAATGATTCAATGGCTATTTTATTAGCAGACATCTCTCTGATTTCAACTTGTAATTTTTCTTCGGTGTCTCTACTATTAAATTTCATAAGTTTTGAAATGGGTTCGAGTAACATAATAAACAATCCTATCCCTCCAAACACTTGAATTAATAAAATGAATAACCTAAGGTTTCCATAAAAATTCTCATCTGGAGTATTTGTGTCTGGAAAAGTGTTTATTATCCAATCCCGTGCTTGTCTGGTAAAATCAGTGTCCCATGCAACTGCTAAATGATTACTATTATCATCTAAATATATTTTTGTCGCGTTTCCTGTCTCGAATGATCCATACATTTGATTAGTATCTATTAAAGAGGTACTTAATCCCGTTCTTTCTGCTACTGAAGCTTTTAAATGATCTAAATCTTGGACTTCATCAAAATTTGCTTTAATCATAAGTACATTCAAGGGATTGGTGGAATTACCCCTACGAATATTACCTAAACTAGTCCCAACCCCAATAAACGCTTTAAAAGCAGTACTTTGGTTAACAATCATGTTCCCAGGACCTCCTCCCATACTATAGCCAATGTATGCAAGATTATTTGTATCGATGTCTGTGCGATCATTTAAATAATCAAGTATCGCTTCTACATCCTCAATTAGGTTTCCTCTTTCCAAACTCCCAGTACTCTGCCCATGTCCTCTAAAATCAAAAGTAATAGCTACAAAACCTGCAGCAGCTAATTCTACAGCATACCCCTTCATCATTTCCTTATTTGCCATAAATCCATGTCCGATTATGACAGCTTTTTTATTTAATTCTTCACTGGTTACTGGTTCAAAAACATTGAAAGAGATAATAACGCCATCGCTCGTTTCAGTTGAAAGTCCATATGTACTTTTAACACTTAAAGGTGTTATAAAAATGAAAATCGTTCCAATCGTAAAAATAGCGAGAAATATGCATATTAATACAATTTTTTTTTTAGATAGATTTAATGTAGTCATAATTTATTATTCCGACTTCAAATTATATAAAAGCTCTTTTTCTTCAAATTAATAATATAGAGGTTACTTTCTTTTCTTTGTTTTATTTTAGGAAAATCGGTGTAGAATCCTCAATAAATTATTAATGAAATGTTTTTATCCTTCACAGAACTTTTTGACATAATAAATAACAATTTTTGATATAAAATGTCAACTGAACAAAAAGTTAGAAATCGATGGATTGTCGTAATTGGGGCAATTTTGATACAATTAGCTTTAGGCACGATTTATTCATGGGGAACACTCACTCAATTTGTTAGTCCTTATGTTTCTGAAATCGAGGAAATAACTGTTTATGTATTTGGAGTTGGATTGTTATCTTTTGCTATAACAATGATATTTGCGGGAAAATTGCAGCAGAAATATGGCCCACGAAACATTGCTATTCTTGGAGGGATTTTGATGGGTGGAGGTGTAATTCTTTCCGCATTTATGACCACATTTATTGGATTACTAATCACATATGGTATAATATTTGGAATGGGAATAGGATTTGCATATGTGTGCCCGATTGCCTCAGCAAGTAAATGGTTTCCGGATAAAAAAGGGTTTATTAATGGAATCGCTGTTGCTGGATTTGGTGCGGGATCATTTGTGTTCAATTATGTAATTAACGCACTTGCTTTTAATATTCCAATATTGTTTATCGTTTTGGGAATAATATACTTAGGATTGATTATAGGAGGAGCGATGACACTAAGCAATCCACCAGATGACTGGAAACCAGAAGGTTGGGAACCTCCCGCTCCTTCTGAAAAAAGTGGTATTTCTGGACTTGAATTTGAGCGAAAAAAAACATTAAAACTACCACAGTTTTGGATGCTTTGGGCGACTTTTATTTTAAGTGCAATGTCAGGATTAATGGTGATAGGATCTTTCTCTAGATTCATAGAATCATATTTAATAGTTGATTTTGTACTAATCGGAAGTTTAGCCGCTTTATTCAACGGATTAGGGAGAATAGCGTGGGGGAAATTCGCAGATACGATCACTTACAAAAAGGCTATGCTTGTAATGTTTTCGATTCAAGCAATCCTCATGTTTATTTACTTCTCTACTAATGATAGTGAGATATATTTCCTAATTATCACATGCGCAATCTATTTCTGTTTCGGAGGGAATTTTAGTTTGTTTCCAACGGCGACTGCGGATTTATTTGGATCAAAAAATTTAGGACCTAACTATGGAATTGTCTTCACAGCTTACGGAGTTGCAGGTTTTATAGGTGCTGTCGGTGTAAACCTATTCGTTAGCATCTTTGGAAGCTATTTAGTACTATTTATAGTAATGGGAGTAATGTCTGTCGGTTCAGCAATTTTAGCTTTTGCGATTAAACCACCAAAACAAAGATAAAAATTAAAATTATTTTTTTTCTTCTTTTCTTTTTTCCTTAGATATCCGCTTTATTTCGTATAAAGGCGTTAATAAATTGAACGGTTTTGAGAATATCATCTAATCTTAGCAGCGATGTTGGAGAATGGATATATCTACAAGGTACTGAAACCACCGAGCTAGGTACACCCTCCCGAGTAATATGAATCTTTCCAGCATCGGTCCCTCCGTATATGGGTTTCTTAAATTGATACGGAATTTTATCAAGTTCAGCATTTTTAACAAGTCGTTCGTTAACTTTTGGGCTAGAGATCATTGATATGTCCGCAACGGTAATTGCTGGACCCTTTCCTATAAATACAGGGATTCTTGCTTCTCTTATACCTGGAACATCGGCAGCTGTGGTATTTTCTATAGCAATAGCTATTGTTGGTTCAAGTTTAAAAGCTCCCGTGATCGCACCCCTCCCTCCAACTTCTTCTTGAACAGCAAAATTAAATAATACCGTGTCATTAAATGACGGATCTTCTTTTAATAATCTTAAAACCTGAATGAGCACGTTACATCCTGTGCGATCGTCAAATGCCTTACCACGAACCATATTATTGGGGAAATCTACGAATGGAGAAAAGAGCGTTCCTGTTGTTCCGATATCAATATTCTTCTTCTTAACCTCCTCTATTGAATTCATCCCGATGTCAATATACATATCAGGGGTTTCTACAAGTTTCTTTCTTTCGGTGGCCGTTGTAAGATGTGGAGGTTTTGAGCCAATTATACCATGAAATTTTTCTCCCACTTTGGAACGGACAATTACAGATTGCCCTAATAATATCCGTATGTCCCAACCTCCAATAGGAACAAACCTTAAAAATCCACTCTTCTCGATATGAGAAACCATGAATCCTATTTCATCTATGTGAGCATCTAATAGAATTCTATCCTTTCCCTCCGCCCCTTTTTTTATAGCAAGAACATTTCCTAGAGGGTCAATCCAAGCTTTATCAGCTAGATTCTCTTTCTCTATTAAGTTCAATATAAAGCTACTAACATCATCCTCATAACCAGAAACTCCGATAAGAGTAGATAACTCTTCTTGAAGAGATTTAATGCTTTTAATATTCATCATCAATCCACTTTGTTCATTTATTTTAATTTAAATAACCATATAACAAATAATAATGTTCAGCTTTTTTTGTTACCCGTCAAATCTAACCGTTGAAAAATCAATCTTGAGATACCGATCCTCGTAATAAAAAACTTGATGACTAATTTAATTAAAAAAAAAAATTGTTGTAAATAACTTTTAAATTATAATTTTTTATGACAGAGCCACCAATCAAGACATTCATAATCCTTTCCCGCATTTTCTAGCCTTTCTTTAGCAGTTTTGACATCCTTAGCGGGGGGGATTATAACATGATCTCCAAAAAGCTCATTTTCTGGCCAATTTGCGGGTATAGCAACTTTATGAGCATCCGCAGTTTGTAAAGCCTTCAAAGCTCTTAATATTTCATCCATGTTTCTTCCAACTTCTTGTGGGTAATACAATATTAAACGTATGATTCCGTTGGAATCTACGACAAATACTGCTCTCACCGTGCTCGGTCCTTTACTAGGATGAATCATTCCTAACTGTTTTCCAATAGCGCCATGATCCGCGATAATTGGGAAGGGAATTTCAGTATTAAGGTTTTCTTTAATCCATTCTCCCCATTTAATATGAGAAAATACTTGATCAATAGACATTCCAATAAGTCGAGTATTCAAGTCAAGAAATTTTTGATTTCGTATTGCAAACGCATGAAATTCTGTGGTACACACTGGTGTAAAGTCTGCAGGATGACTAAAAAGCACGAACCATTTACCATCCTTATTCAAATCGTCTGGTAATGTCATCATCCCATGAGTAGTTACCACCTTCATTTGCGGAAATTTATCTCCTAATAAAGGTATTCCTTTATCTGACATTTTGATAAAAACACCAATTATGAATAGATATTCTCTATTTTTAAAATTTATAGTAATAAATTATAAGCTTCAACTTATAGTTGAAGTTCTTTAATATCCAGCATGAATTTTTAAAAAAATAGGAAAGATTTTTAGAATTAGAACGAGAATAGAATATTATATTAAAATTACACTTTTCGCTTCTTTAACTCATTGATTGCCTTTTCTGCTAATAAAAGTGCGTCAGTATAGTGAGACTTATATTTTTTCACTTGTGCGTCTAATTCAATTGTTCTATTTTGAAGTTCGAGAACCAGTTCGCTATTTCCTTCCCCTGTAGATATTGCGGAATCTGGGTTTTCCATATTTTCTTTAAGGTAGTTATATTTTTCTCGCCACACTTTTAATTCAGTTTGTAGGTCTTCAATTGCATCGTCACCAGTAATATTCTCTATTGATAATGGTGCTCCTCCACTTTCCTCAATATCCATTATCCTCTCTTTTAACATTCCAATTTCGTCTTCCAGCTCCTTAATTCTAACTTTTAACATCGCAATCTGATCTAAATATTCTGCTGATGTTTTTGGAGAAGTTATTTCTTTAAAAATAGATTTTCCCGTTTCTAATTCGTTCGCAGTTTTCTCTCCTAAGATTTTTTGCTTACGTTTCTGTAATTCTTCAACTGTATGATCTGAAAGGTAATCAAGCGGGTTAAAACCTATTCCACCATGAGCTGTTGTCCTCTTGCGTATTTTTACAAACAGAGGTATTCCTTTAATTGCTTCCCCGCATAGAATCGATTCGCCTTTATCTAATCCTTGAATATCTGTTTTATTGCTCCGAGTTAAATCCTCTGCGCTTGAAATGGTAACATCAATATCTCGAATATCAGTTAAGTTATGGACAACCCAGCTTCCTGCTTGTGCTCGTATAGTTGTGTCCAATAACTGAGGTCTTTGGGTACCGATGATTAAATTAGCACCGAACTTGCGTCCTTCTTGCGAGAATAATTTTACTATTTCACATACCTCGGATTGTTTCTTTCCAGCAAATAAATGAGCTTCATCAAGCAATAAGTAAAACGGAGGAATTCTTCGACCCGTACTCGCTTGATATAATTTCTTCAGAAGCTTCCCAGCAATCATTTCTTGTACGTTTAAATCCATACCTCTCATATTCACAATTGAACATAAGTTTGGAGCAACAATATCGGTAGCGTCTAGAGAAAACAAGTATTCTACATCACAATATTCCATGTAAAGTTGCTGATATTATTAATGTCAAAGATGTACTAGGGGAAAATTT
>JAHQWP010000223.1 GCA_029856235.1 Promethearchaeia archaeon | reverse complement strand
AAAACTAAGAATAGAAAGATTAGATGCAAGCCGTAGTGGAAGAAGCTTATGCTACATAGATCAGACAATATTAGATAATATGAGATTATCTACTGGTGATATAATAGAAATTATTGGCAGAAAGAGAACTGCGGGTATTGTTGTAGCAAGCTTTGCTGACAAGGGAAAAGAGATTATTAGAATAGATGGGATTCAAAGAAAAAATTTAGGATCTACAATTGGAGAATTTGTTACTATTCAACCCACAATTGCCTCACCAGCTAGAGAGATAGAACTTGCCCCAACTAAGGCGATTTATGATATTAAAAAACAAGCTGACATAATAAAAGGGAAATTGATTGATAAACCTATTATGACTGGAGATATTATTGATGTCCCCGGAGCATTTCTTAAGAATGACGAAACCAATAATCCTATGAATGGATTTATGAGAATGTTGGGGGGTGGAGGGGGTACAAGAAGACCAACCCTAGGCCCATTAAAATTAATTGTGCTAAATACGAAACCAAATAATGAAGTAGTGAGATTTACAAGGGACACAAGGATAAAACTAAACAAAAAAGTTGCTTTATTAAATGTTTCTGGTGAAATTATTACTTACGACGATGTTGGTGGATTATCTGATGAAATTCAAAGGATTAGAGAAGTAGTGGAATTACCGATCAGACATCCAGAATTGTTTCGCAGATTGAATATTGAACCCCCAAAAGGAGTCCTTTTTTATGGTCCACCAGGTACAGGGAAAACTTTAATTGCTAAAGCAGTATCTCAAGAAGCGAATGCCAATTTCTTCATAATAAATGGACCTGAAATTATGAGTAAATTTTATGGAGATAGCGAGAGGAATTTGAAAGGAATTTTTGATCGAGCAGAAAGAAATTCGCCGGCAATAATATTTATTGATGAACTCGACTCGATCGCTCCTAAAAGAAGTGAAGTTACGGGTGAAGTTGAAAGAAGGGTTGTATCCCAACTACTAACATTACTTGACGGAATGAAAGGTAGAGAGGGAGTAATAGTTATCGGTGCTACTAATCGAATCGACGCAATTGATCCTGCCTTGCGGAGACCGGGAAGGTTTGATACTGAAATTCAGTTTAAAGTTCCAAACAAAAAAGCTAGAAATGAAATTTTTAAGATTCATACTCGGGGAATGCCAATGGAAGCTGATGTTGATATAGATTTTTATTCTGATATTACACATGGATTTGTTGGAGCAGATATCATGGCATTCGTCAGAGAAGCTGCTATGGACGCAATAAGAGACATATTACCTGAAATTAACATCGACGAGACAATCCCCATCGAAATTATACAGAATTTATTTGTAAAAGATAATAATTTTCAGAAAGCCCTTATAGAGATAAAACCTTCTGCCTTGAGAGAATATCTGAGGGAGATTCCAGAAGTTTCTTGGGATGAAGTTGGAGGTTTAGAAGATGTAAAACGAGAATTAGTTGAAACTGTTGAATGGCCATTAAAACATCCAAAATTATTCAAAAAAGCGGGCATTCGGCCTGTTGGAGGTATATTACTTTTTGGGCCCCCAGGTTGTGGGAAAACTCTCCTAGCAGAAGCAGTAGCAACCGAATCAAACTTAAATTTTATAACTATTAAAGGTCCTGAGTTAATGTCGAAATGGGTTGGTGAATCTGAAAAAAACATGAGAGGAATATTTGCTAAAGCACGAGAATTATCACCTTCGATTATATATTTTGATGAAATTGAAGCAATTACTTCCAACAGAGGAGAATGGAAAGGATCTGTCGTATATGATACTGTATTGACTCAACTTCTAACTGAGATGGATGGAATCGAGAGTAATGATGGTATTTTAATTTTAGCAAGCACGAATCGTCCAGATTTAGTTGATCCTGCACTATTACGCCCAGGAAGAATAGATAAAATTCTTTATGTAGTTGCTCCAGATTACGAAGGTAGAATCAAGATTTTAGAAGTTCATACGAAAAATATGCCATTGAAAGAAGATGTTTCTCTAAAAAACTTATCTTTGATGACAGAGGGCTATAGTGGTGCAGATTTAGAAAACTTATGTAGAGAAGCAGGTCTGCAGGCAATAAGAGAGAAATTGGAAGATTTTGAGTCTGTAGAATTTAAGCATTTTGAGTATGCGCTTTCGAAAGTTGGCTCAACATTACATAAAGAAATTATTGATAAGTACGAAAATTTAGCAAAACAACTTGCTCAAGACCAAAAAATTAAAGAAAGCGATTCAGACTTGTATAAATAGTCGTTAAATAAGAAATATTAGTGAGTTTAATATTTTTTTGTTATTATTTATTTTTTAAAAACCATAATTTATGTAAAAAGCTATAAACAGTTCTTTTTTTTCTCAAAAATTCTTTATTATAGAGAATAACAATTATAAGATAATAAAATTACATAATAAGCAAAACACTAAAAAGAAAATATTATTGTTTGGAATGAAATATGAGTGATATTAGGATTAATTGGGAAGGTCATATAGATAAGTACCAAAACGCTATGGAGGAGCTAAATTTAGATTTTTGTATTCTTACTAGAGTCAAATCAATTACATATTTAACTGGATGTTTTGTCCCTTGGAAAAGTGCGATTTTTTTGCCTAGAAAAGGATTGGGGGAACCGGTTTTATTCACAGTGCTTTTAGATGTAGAGCGAGTCAAAGCTGAGGGGCAATTAAAAAATGTAAGCGGATGGGGTCCGATGAAAGGATTTTTCTGGGAAAAAAAAATCCAATCTGCGGCAAAAAAAGCGGGAGCATACAACCCCAAAGGATCCGCACCTAGAATTGGAGTAGAACTTGGATTGGATATATGTGTCACGGGGCAGATGTTATCGTATTCTGAAGCTCAACTACTTAAACAAGTTTTTCCAGGATGCGAATTAATAGATTTTAACGACAAAACCGAACGAATTCAATTCATTAAAGAACCAGAAGAAATAGCAATGTTAAGGAAAGCAAGTGAAATTACAGATATAGGCCAATTAGCTGTTAAAAATGCTTTGAGTGAAAGACCTAAGGGAAAATTGTTTACAGAAAACGAAATAGCAGGTATCGGAACTCTAGCAATGAGAATAGCAGGTAGTAACTACGAATGGACATTTACGGGTAGCCAGGAAATAGGTTCCGGTCATCGCGCAAGTTGGACTTTTAATGGCTGCACTCCTGCTACTAACAAAAAAGTAGAGGAAGGGGAATCTTTGCTAGTAGATTTACATAGTGAATATGGATGTTACCTCGGAGACTTAAGCCATAATTATGTGCTTGGAAAGTGCCCAACTGAATTGAAAAAATTTAATGATGTGTATGAACAATTGTGCTATGTTCTCATTGATAATATGTATCCTGGAAATACATTTGAGGAGTGTTATCAAGCAGTTCGTAAAGTTGCTGAAAAAGAAGGGTATGCAAATGATTTGTTTTTTGGTCTAGGACACGGAATAGGACTTATAGGAAATGAGTCTTGGCCAGTAGTAGTACCAGGAAAAGAATGGGGTCCTATGGTTTTCGAAGAAAACATGGTTGAAATTGCAGCAGTTGTATTCAACCGCCCAGGGCTTGGTGGTTTGAGGTTAGAATCTCCAACTTTAGTTACTAAAAATGGCGCTGAAGTTCTCCCAAAAACACCGTTTGAAGTAGATTATGTTTAAATTATTTTTTAATATCAATTATTTTACATAATTATTAACTAGTGAATTTTGAAAATGGACCTTGAAGAAGAATTAAAGCAAGAAGTCATATCAATTCTAAAAAAACTTGTTCGATTTCCCTCAGAAAATCCTCCAGGGATAACTAAAGAGATTGTAGAATATCTAATTTCAGAAGTTCTTAAAGAAGAAGATGGCTTTCGAAACCAAGTCGTTATTAGTAAAAAAGATGACATAGAGCTTCACAATCTTATTTCAACTATTGGTAACGGAAAAGAAGCAATAGGTTTAGCTGGACACTTTGATGTCATACCTGTAGGAGATATTTCCCTCTGGAAAAACCCTCCTTTCTCAGCAGAAATTAAGGATGGCAAGTTGTATGGTCGTGGTTCAGCAGATATGAAAGGAGGTATAGCGTTTTTGATAGGAGTTATCAAACTCTTAAGCAAGATCCCAGAATTCCTAGAGAAATACAAACTGGTATTTTTAGGAACAGCTGACGAAGAAAAGGGAATGATAGGTTCTATAACTCTTTCAAAACAAGATGTTATGAAAGATTTAATTTTATTAGTTATTGCAGAACCGACAAACTTACAGATTGGGGTTGGAGAAAAAGGATTATTATGGGTTAAGTTAATAATAACTGGAAAAGCGGCTCACGGTTCGATGCCACATGAAGGAATTAACGCAATTGAGAAAGCGTTAAAAGTTTTACCTCAATTACACAAAGTTTTAGGGGATAAAACTAACGATATTTTAGGAAAATCTACTTTGAATGTTGGTTGTATTAGTGGAGGTACCGCAATTAATATAGTCCCGGACAGAGCAATTTTAGATCTCGACTATAGGTTAATTCCAGAACAAAACCTCCAGCAAATGAAAAAAAAGTTGAAAAATCTTCCTCAACCTGATTTTTCAGTTAAATTTGAAATTCTAAAAGATCTTCCTGCTCTTTTAAGCGACGATAAACACATTTTTATCCAAAACTTAAGGGAAATCTCTCAAAGCGAGATAATAGGGCTATCTTATTCCACTGATGCTGCAAATTTCATTAATGCTAACGATCCTATTCCTTTTGTAATTTTCGGTCCAGGTGATCCAAAAAACATCCATAAAATAGATGAATTTATCGAAATCAATCAAATTTTTGAAGCTATTATCCATTTAAAAAACGCTCTACTATGTACTTATCTTAAAAAAATGTAAAATAGGTTAGAAAGCTACAAAGTCTTAGTAAACTTTTCAATTCTATTCATTGCTTCTTCGAGTTTATCCATTTTTGTTGCATAAGACATTCTTAACATGTATTCTGAATAAGAACCAAAAATATTTCCAGGTACAATAGCAACTGCCTGATCTTTCATCACCCTTTTCGAAAATTCAGCACCAGTTAATTTAAAATTGATGATTTTCGGCATAATATAAAATGCCCCTTTTGGTTTTACAACTGCAAAACCCATTTCGATTAATCGTTTATAAGCTAATAAGCGCCTCTCGTCAAAACTCTTTAAAATATCATTAAAAAAGCTAGTGTCCATTTTTAAAGCCTCCAAAAAACCATATTGAGCTGCGTGGTTTGTGCCTGCTACGGTGTATTGATGGTATTTTTCCATTGTATCTATTATTTCTTTATTAGCCGCTACATACCCTAATCTAAACCCCGTCGCAGAATACAATTTTGACATAGCGTTTAAAGTAATAGTTCGCTCAAACATATCTTTTAATGAAGCTGGACTCGTATGTTTGGAATCGTCGTAAAGATAATTTTCATAAACTTCATCGGAAATCAAATATAAGTCGTTGTTTTTAACGATTTCAACGATTTCTTGTAATTCTTTTGTATCTAACGAATATCCTGTAGGATTGTTAGGTGAGTTAATTAAAATCGCTTTAGTTTTTTCTGTAATCGAATTTTTAATTTTCTCAATATCGGGACGAAAATCGTTTTTTCTCTCTATCTCAATTATTTTTAAGTCAAAAAACGCACTTAAATAGAAATACGAGATGAAATTCGGAGAAGATATTACAATTTCATCACCCGGATTAAAAATAGAAGCAAAAGCAAGACTAAGAGCTTGGGAACCTCCGTTCGTAAGAATAATATTATCTTTCCAAGTCGTTTCAATGTTATTGACTGTTTTTAATTTGTTTTCAAGCTGTTGCAATAATTCTGGAACTCCTTTAGTAGGCGCGTAGTATGTAACTTTATTATTTAAGGCATTAATATTTCCTTCAATTGCGGGTTGAGGAGTTGAAAAATCTGGTTGCCCAATTCCTAAGCTAATAACATCAGAACGTCCTGCAGCAAGGTCAAATAATTCGCGTATCTTTGATTTTGGCGCATTACTTATCTTTTTTGATAACTCTTTCATTTTTACCACTTAATAAAAATAATATATAGTAATGATTAGTACTTTAAAAGGGAATGAATTGGAGATATTTTCAACAATTAAGCTATTCTAAATTTTTTCTCCATAATTTCTCAAAATTTGGTAGACTAAATTTTTAAAGGCTTCTTCCACATTTTTTCCAAATTTAGCGCTTGTTTCGATAAAAGCACTAGCACCGATTTGTTTAGCTAAATTTTCACCTTCTTCTTGAGTGACTACTCGCTGCGCTTCTAGATCGATTTTATTGCCGATTAAGATATAAGCTCCCTCTTTTTTTACATAGTTTTTAAAATCTTTTAGCCATTTTGATTCGATCGCTGAAAAACTTTCGTGACGAGTGACATCGTACACAAGTAAACTCCCAACACATCCTTGAAAATACATGCTACGAATAACATTATATTTCTCTTGACCTGCGAGATCCCACATTATTAATCGTACCGTAGCATTAACTTTATCAATGTTGACATCTTTCCGGATTATGTTTGCTCCTAATGTAGGTTTATAATCTTCTTGAAACGAACCTTCTGTAAATTGATTAATAAGTGAAGTTTTCCCTACTGCACTTTGTCCTAATATAGTGATCTTAAAAACATATTCCTTAATTTCAGTGGACATACCTTCTGCGGGCAATTTTATTATAAATATCTTGTGATTGTTAGAATTGAATTTAATATGACAAAAAATATTTTGATTTTTGATATATTTAAGCTTTCGTTATTTTAGGATATAAATGTTTTCTCAATTCGCAATTTCAAAACAAAAGAATTATGATTTGGATTATTAATATTTTCTTTCGTTTCGTAGGGAACTACACAATAATCAGATGGTAAACTTTTTTCTAACGAATGCATTAGAAAACTTTTAAATAACTCGCAGGAAATTCCGATTTCTGAGCAAAAAATGCATTTATCAACCCGAATGATAACAGAATCAGCTCTATTTTCTACAATCTTAACTTTCCAATCAGTTACAATCAGTATATTAATTTCCTCGACAATTTCTTCAAAAACTTTTCCAAAGGGGAATAGATAAAATGAGAATTTTCTTCCAATTTCCGATAACAGGTCAGTTGAATCGAAGAGTAGACAATTTTGAGCAGATATTATCTTTTTAAACGAAAAAAAATCTATTTCTCCCTCGGGATCTACTCCTCGTATATCTTTTAGTTCCAACAGTCCTGCTTCTTTTAAAATTGATTTCATACCGTCGTAATCTAGGTTATCCATATAGGATTGTAATAACGCGGTTAGCACTCTGTTTTTGACTGTTCCTCGATATTCTCCTATTATATCCGTATCGTCTACCATAAAATCTAATTGATAACTACTTCTTCTTATATATCTAATAAATAAGAGTTTTAATTTAAATACTATTTGTTAGTTATCTGTTTCTAAGGTTAATAAAAATGAAGAAAAATTAAGTAATAAAACAAGATAAAAATTTAAAGAAAAAGATTATTCTTTTACAGTTTCTAAAAGCTCTTTAATTTCAGCTTGAATAACTTCAGCTTTTTTAGCTTCTTCTCCTTTAATGGCGTTTGCAAGCTCAAGTCTTTCTCTGTGTATTGTATTCATAGCACAAAATGGGATTTCTAGCGTTTTTGTGTTGTCTTCCGGATCTACTACGCCGTAATGGACCAAGCATCGACATACTCTATCCAAATCGAAGTTGTACGCATCTTGAAAATGCATTGCAGACACCATCAAGTTTTTAGTGTGCAAAAAGTTCGCGGCGCTTGCTAAGTTCGGAGAAGCAATAAGTCGCGCAAATGATTGATAAGTTTTGCTGGTTAAAATTTTTTCTGGATGTTTTACGAACTTCATTCCTCCAGCAAAATAATATGCTTTCATCATCTGTCGATATCCTAAATCAGTCATTTCGTCAATGAATTTCCCGAGAGTACTAGCAATCGCTCCGTAATCTTGAATGTTTATGCCTTTTAAGAAACCTGTAGGTTTTGGGATTTCCTTATCTTGAACCATGTCATAAACTTTGTTTGACCACTCAATAAGACCTTGAGTGTCAAAATATTCGTCGAGAGATTCCCATTCGTCCTTGTCATTAACGACAATTATTGTAGCGAAACCACAATCCTTATGGCTCGTCATACCGAATTCGGGCATATTATCAAACCAAGCTAATAAGCGAGTCATTTTTGCTGTGGTCGCGATTGGATAAAATTTTTTTATAGCATTGTTTGTGTGTTTATTTATTGCTACCTTGAGATCTGAGGTAGTGTATCGTAAATCCATCAGCTCTTCAAAGCTAATACGCCCACAAAGTGCAACTGGTTGGAAAATTACTCCAGAAATCACATCACTGTTATCTTTAGCATAGTCCAATATATTTCCTATTTCGTGATCGTTAACGCCTCTCGCAATAACAGGAACTAGCATTGTACCAAAAAATCCAATTTTTCGGCAATTTTCAATAACTCGTTTTTTTAATGGCCATAGATTAACACCTCGAACCTTTTTCCAAGCTTCTGCATCGTCTGTAGCGTCAAATTGTAAGTAAATCGCATCCATTCCTGCGTCTTTGCATTTTTGTAAAAAGTCAATTGACTTCGCATACCTCACACCGTTAGTTGTTACCATAACTTCAGTGAAACCGAGCTCTTTTCCACTACGGATTATGTCTGGGAGATCGTCTCTAATTGTAGGCTCTCCACCAGAAATTTGAAGCATAACCGCTGGAACTGGTTTCATTGATCTGAAATGTTCCATTATTTGGACTATTTGATCAAATGTAGGTTCTACAACATAACCTTTCGCACTAGCGTTCGCAAAACAAATTGGACATGTTAGATTACAGCGATTCGTGATATCGATCAGACATATATTAGGCGCGCTTTTATGATTTTCACAGAGACCACAATCGTATGGACAACCTTCACTAGTTTTTTTTATTCCAGAACTAACAGATTCAGGTTTTGTCGTGTGACCTACAGTAGATCCTATGTCGTCTGTGAAAGTTTCACCCCATTTGTATTCATCGGGATCGATTGAGATTTTATCTTTAAAATGACCGTGTTCCTTGCAATCTTTTCTCATCATGACCCAATTAGTTTCCGGATCGACGTAAATTTCCGCCGGAATAGTTTGTAAGCATTCTGGACAGATACTTGTCGTCCGTCTTATAATATCTTCTGTCATAAGTATCAATTTAAGTAATTTATTTGAATTTATTTTATTTAAATAACAATTTGATCAAATAAAACATCATTCTATTTTAATTTTATAAGAAAATTAATAGTATTTATTGTATTATCGTATAAAAAAGAATTGCTTTACTCATAAAATCAATCTTTTATTATTACTTTTCTCCATCTCTAAAGTTCTATATTAAACTTTAACTTTTTTTCATATTTAGTCTGTAAGAATAGAAAAAGTAGCTTAGATAGGATATAAAGGGAGACTCCTGCCACCAAGACCTAATAAGAAGGTCAGAAATAAAATAGGGGGAGGAGGGCGAAATGAGTGTGTATTACACACTACCAAAAGACAAAAATCCAGGGCGGGGCAGGAGTCATGGTTTTATTTAAAATCCCTATTTTATTATTCTTAAAGTTGTATTGCTTTATTTTTAAATTTTTATCTTCAACGATTATTATATGTTTTACACATATAAATTTTTATCTTATGATACTTATATTTTTTGTTCTATTTAAAAGAATTGTCGATAGTTGGTAACTTTTGTCGTAAATATAAACCAAATACTAACCAAAATATTTTTTCAGTAAGTTACCTCAATTAGAATTGTCAACAATTTTTTAAGATGTTTAATTATCAGTTACAATTTTAGGTAGTTAATAGTGTTTTTTCAGAAGATTTTTCAAATAGGGATTAGAATAACGGAATTCAAATGAATAGGATAGACGAGAGACAAATTGGATTGAGAGAAAAGACGGAAAAGGAATTAAAATTAGATTTTGGGACATTTTTATTTGTTGGTATAGGCATCGTTGCTTCCTGGTTTAACATGTTATTTATTTTGGATGCACCTCGAACAATCGAAGTTTTAGCATTTCTCTCTATTATCTTTACGACAATGATCCCAGGTGTGGTAATAGCTTTAATTAACAGGTATTGGGGCTATGGTTACTTGATAGGGTTTGCGATAGCAGGTATCCCTTTTTTGATTGTGATTGATCTTTTTATTGGAGGTTACACTTTCGCGACCACATTTTTTATCTTTATCATTTTGTGGTTGATTTTCTGGAAAACATGGCGAAGTTTAAGTTCGATTAAAGCTGGGAGACAATAAATAACGTGTCATATTTTTGTTATACTAATATTAATGAATAGGGATATCTTCAATTTGGACCTTAACAATTTTATCTATTGCCAAAAACTTTTCTTTAATTGCATCTACTGAAACTTTTCCTGAATTTAGAGAATCTCCAAGCAAATAAGTTTCATAGAAACAATTTTCTAACTCATAACATATTCCCGTAGTATGTAAGATATCCCTGCTCAAATTTAGTTCACTTAACACTGTAGATATGCCTTTAACAAGATCAGGTGAAAATTCAATTAATTTTATTAGAATTTTTTTGATATTTTTAGTTTGTGTAGGAAAACAGCTAATTTTGATAGAATCTTCTCGAGAGATGAAAATCAATAAATAGTAAGGAGCTTCATTAATTTCGTATTTAACTTCTTCTGGGAAAATTGTAGATTTAAAATCATCTTTCGAGAGAATTTTTCCTATTGAAATTTTATTTTTTTGTTTTATGTTATTATTATTTATAACCATATTCATCAAAATTTAAATTATGATAGGTAGAGTATATGTCTAATAATAAAATGATTTTATTTTAAATTTTTAGGTTTTTTTTTGAATAATTCTTTATACCTCTAAAAAAAATCATTTTGACTATAGCTTCTGCTTTTGTAAATCAAGAAAATTATCAACATGTCACTAAGATATTATTCATATTTTAAATCAAATTTGATTTCATGTTTTAATAGTAATATTCTTACAATTGAATTTCGCTGAAATATGTCATATAACTGGAATAATAAGAATTTCGATAAGTCATATGGATTTAATCTAGAAAAGATAAATTCTAGTAATAGTCGATTTCATGCTATATATTTTTTGGACAATTTAACTGGTTCTCTCCTTCTTAGCAATAAATATACAAGTGACGCTAAGTTTTCTTCTCATGAAGATTTAATAAGTGGTTTCTTGAACGCACTAAACCTATTTATGAGTGAAATAAAGCCCGAATCAGAAAACGATGAGATTCAAGAAGTTAATTTTAGAGAGAGTAGAATATTATACGAGAGAAGGGGGAGATTATCAGTCATCGGAATTTCGAAAAAAACGAATATTAACGCGGAAAGGGTTATTTTGCGCCAGATTATGGAAGATTTCTACCATAAATTTGAATATGCAATAAGGAATTTTAACGGGAATATTGATCCTTCGATTTTACAGTATAAAAAAAGATTAGAAAATATGAATTTAAATGATTTATATAAAATTGATAATTACTTATTGAGATAAAAAACACCCTAGAAGATTATAACCTCTAAGTAGGATTATCATCCTTCTTCTTTTCTTCAATCTTCTCAATTTCGCTTTCGATTTTCGAACCGATACCCTTTATATCGGGTTTAAGATGAACTCTTTCTAAATCTCGTTCTTTTTGCTTTTCTATAATGAAAGCTTTTTCACCAATGATTTTTTCGATGGCTTCACTAGATTTCTCGAGTTCAGGCTTTATCTCCATTCTTTTCTTGTCCATATCTCTCTGTTTTTCAATTCTAAACGCTTTTTCATCAATGGTTGATTTTATTGCTTGGCTTGCTTTTTCTAAATCGGGTTTGACTTCCATCCTCCTAGAATCGTCATGTCGTTGTTTATCTCGTAAAAATGCTTTTTCTTCTATTAAATGACTTATTTTCTCTGCTGTTTTTTCAATATCTGGTTTTAATTCCCTTTTTTTATCATAAATTTCACGTTGTTTTTCAACTCTGAACGCTTTTTCAGCAACGGTAGTATTAATTGCACTGCTAGCTTTTACAAAATCTGGTTTAATCTCCATTCGCTTGAGATCCTTCTCACGTTGTGTTTCCCTCATAAAAGCTTTTTCACTAATAGATTGAGAAATACTTTCTCCTGTTTTGCTTATATCCGGTTTTAATTCTTTTATTTTTTTGTGCTTATCTTTTTGCAGATCGATTCTAAATGCTTTTTCATCAATGGTTGCTTTAATAGCCTCGCTTTTTCCAGTTATATCTGGATGTAACCCTAATTTCTTCTCTTCTAATTCTTTCCTTTTCTCCATTCTGAACGCTTTTTCTGCTACTGTTTTATTGATTGCTTCTCCTGTTTTCATAAAATCTGGTCTTATCCTCATTCTTTTGAGATCGCTTTCTCTTTGTTTTTCCCTTAGAAATGATTTCTCCTCAATAGATTTACTTATTGCCTCGCTGGCGCTTTGAATATCTGGTTTTAATTCATGCATACTTGTTGTACTCTCTTTCTTTTTTTCAATCAAAAATGCTTTTGTGTCAATGTTATCACTAATTGCTTGTCCAGTGCTCTCAATATCGGGCTTTAATTTTAATCGTTGCGCGTCTGTTTCTCTTTTTTTTTCGATTAGAAATGCTTTATCCTCAATGATTTTACTAATTAC
>JAHQWP010000221.1 GCA_029856235.1 Promethearchaeia archaeon | reverse complement strand
GAAGAAACCGTGAAACTCGAATGAATATTAAAATTTCTTTTTTTTTTTTGCAAGTAAATTTAATGTTACTTATTTTTCTCTCACTGATAATTGCTAGATGAGACTCTCAACACTTTCAAATAACTATTTATAACGCATTAAATTACCTTTCAATATCTAATATTAGCAATATTAAAATTTTTTAATAGAAGAAAATAATATTGTTCATAGACCTTAGGAGGCAATAAATATTGACAACAGAAGAATCTGACTTAGTTTTCGCTTCCGCAATAGAAGCGGCAAGGGCTATTCGGAGAGGTGAAGTATCCTCACTGGAACTCACTAAAAACATTTTTGAACGTATTGAGAAATACAACCCTACTCTCAATGCAGTTGTAACAATTTTAAAGGATGATGCCCTTAACCGAGCCCGCGCTGCAGATGAAGCAATGGCAAAAGGTGAATTATGGGGTCCATTACATGGCGTCCCATGCTCTATAAAAGACACAATCGAAATAGCTAATGTCCTTACAACAGCAGGATCACCGGAATTTGCAACTCATATCCCAAAGAGAAGTGCAGTTGTTGTTGAACGATTGCTTAAAGCAGGAGCGGTCATCATTGGTCATACTAATGTACCTTTACTGGCTGCTGACTTGCAGAGTTATAATGAGATATTTGGTACAACTAATAATCCTTGGGATCATAAGCTTACCCCAGGTGGTTCAACAGGTGGCGGAGCAGCTGCAGTTGCTGCGGGTTTAAGCTATTTATCAATAGGGAGTGATATTGGTGGATCTATCCGGACACCCTCTCATTTTTGTGGGGTATTCGGTCATAAACCTAGTCTGAATATCGTTCCAAGGCAGGGTCATATCCCACCTCCCCCAGGGGTCATTCTACCGCCTGCCGATCTACCTGTAATTGGACCACTCGCTCGAAGTGCAGCTGATCTCAAATTAGCACTCAAAATCATTGGAGGACCAGAACCCAATGAGGCAATCGCATATAGTTGGAATTTACCACCTGCGAGAGGAACTGTTTTAACTGATTATAAAATTGGTTATGTTTTGGATGATCCGTTGTGTCCAGTTTCTTCTGATGTGAAAGAGGTGCTATCTCAAGCGGTGAAGTCACTTCGTGAGGTAGGGGCGGAACTAGAAGAAGGCTGGCCTCCTGGTGTCAACCCTTCAGATCAGCATAATACTTATCGTTTTTTACTAGCATCCACATATGCCTATGACCTGCGTAACGATAAATTGGAGGTATTTCGCAAACTGGCCACAAAAAAGGACGGAAGCAATTTAGCTAGGACTGCTTGGGCATGGACTGCCCCCCACAAATATTTCTTGAGGGCTAACGTAGCACGAATAGAAGCCAGAGCAATATGGCAAGGATATTTTAAAACTCACGATGCATTTCTCCTCCCTACAGCGTTTGTTCCAGCATTTCCTCACGACCATACTAAATCATTTGAAAAACGTCTTCTAGTCACCAAGGAAGGCTCAAGACCATATTGGGATATACTATTTTGGATATCATTTGCAACACTGACAGGTCTCCCAGCAACCACGGCACCAATTGGACTTACAAATGATGGACTACCCGTAGGTATTCAAATTATAGGTCCTTACCTAGAAGACGCGACCCCAATAGATCTTGCAGGTATTTTAACGGATATTAATGAAGAATTCCAGCCACCAGAGGCCTACAAAACTTGATTTAACAAATTTTATGAATCTCTAAGTAGTTTGATGTATTGATTAATGTGTTAAAAATTAAAATCAAAGTAAATTTTAAAGTATAGATTTTAAGAAGAAATTATAGGGATTCATGACAATATAGAGTATATAGGTAGAATTTTTGTTCTTTGTATTGCTTTGTATAATGTACAGAAAAATTATACCTCAATATATATATTATAAATACAAGTGAGTAGAAAAACATATGTCTTTCAATATTGAAGCTAGAAAAGTTCAAAAAACGGGTGGGTCTTCGTTTATAATAAGTTTACCAATAGAATGGATAAAAAAGCACGGAATTGAGGCTAAGGATACTATTGGAGTACTCTCACAGCCTGATGGTAACTTGTTAGTTACTCCATATATGAGTTCAGAAAAGAATGTAAAGGAAAAGAAGTTCGATATTGATGAGATTAAAGATTCTGATTTCTTGTTCAGGTTATTAGTAGGAGCTTATATCATGGGCTATAACCTGATAGAAGTAAAATCGAGTAAAAAATTCGAATCAATTATGAGAGATACGGTAAAAATATTTAGTAAAATTACTATTGGCACCGAAATTCTGGAAGAATCAGATAATGCTATAAAAATTAGGGATTTAATCGACCCAAGAGAAATGCTTTTTGAGAAGACGATAAAAAGAATGTATATTTTAGCGAATAATATGCACGAAGACGCACTTAAAGCTCTTGAGACAGGGGATAAAACACTTGCAGAAAAAGTAATCGAGGACGACGATGAAATTGATAGAGTAAATTGGTTTGTTGAACGTCAGGCTCATATTGTATTGCAAGATATAATTTTGTGCCAAAAGTTGGATATAACGTTAGAAGACGCTAGTAATTACAAATTTATTAGTAGGTTTTTAGAGAGGATTGGTGACCACGCTGTTAAAATCGCTAAAAACGTAATTTTAATAGATTATCAAAAAATTGATAAGAAATTATACGAAAACATAATGAAAGCTAGTGATATTTCTCTTGAATTACTAAACAAGAGCTTAGATGCGTGGTTACAAAAAGACTTAAATCTAGCAAATGAAAATATTGAATCTATAAAAATATTAACAAATGCTTGTAATGCCATCAAAATCAACCCGAATTCAGAATACCTTGTCGAGATAGGTTTTATTATCGAAAGTATAAGGAGAACGGGTGAATATTCATCAGATATTTCAGAAATTATAATAAATAATTTGATTTGAAAAGAATCACTTTTCGAGACTGAAACTTCTTTTAGTGCTAATAAGAGTCGTTGTAGCATCGATCCATTCTTTTAAATCATTGTCTGTTCGGCAGAATGATACAATTTTATCTAAATCTTCAAGATTATTAAATACACATTCTATAATTAAATCCCATCCCCCATAAGTAGGTGATGCGTACGTAATGTTCCAATCTTGGTCTTCTTCTGGTTTCAAGCCATTCAATTTCTCAACTATTTTCCATTGTGTTCCGATGATTTTCAAACGAACTAAAATGTATCCCCGATAATAAATTTGCTCGACACCCGAAATTTTTTGTGGTTCCTCACTTTTTAACAGTTATCTAAAGCAAAATTTATTAACTATTTATTTTTTTTCATAGTTTTTATTAATGGTAAAATTATATATTTACCAGTAATTTTTGAGGAAAGCCTTTTATAGTAGTGTGTAAAAATAATATCATATCCATTGTTTTTACGAGAAATTAAAATAAAAAGTGAAAAATATTGAGCGAAAATAAAACTATGTCAAAAAAAATATTGCTCATAATATTAATAATCGCAGCGGTTAATTTCGTTGTTGGAGGAATCTTGTTACTATTAGGGCTTAACTTATATTTCAATGAATTATTTTATGGTAATTCAATCACTTTCGCAATCTTTCGGGCAATATCCTATATAGGAGAAGACATTGTACAAATCCTATTACTTGCGGTTATAGCATTCGTATACGATGTTAAATTTGGAAGAAATGTAGGGTTCTCTCTTTTAGGTTCTTATTATTTTACCAGAATTTTAAAGGATAGCTTTCAAGATCCCCGTCCTTGGACTAACACATATGAGACAGGCTTTGGTTTTCCTTCTGGGCATTCACAACAGGGGGTAGCAGTTTGGGGACTAATGTCTTATGAGTCGTACAAAAAAGAAAATAAAATTCTTCAATGGGTCTTTATGATATTAATCTATTTAATCGGAATATCGAGGATTGTAGTTGGAGTGCACGATTTAGAAGATGTATGGGGAGGATTCTTTTATGGCACTCTTTTCTTGATTTTATTCATCTGCCTTGAGCCATTAATCTCTGAAAAAGCCAAGTCTTTGAATTTTTTAACCAAGGTAATTCTAGCAATAATAATTCCGATTGCCATGTTAACTATAGCTCTTATTATCTTTCCTACTACTACCTATGACTACGGTTTGTGCTGTGGCGGGCTAATGGGGTTATCGCTTGGTTATTTAATCGAAAACGAAAAAATTCATTACGACCCAAAAGCACTCAATTACAAACAGAAACTTTTAAATCTTGTAATAGGGGTAGTATTAACGATGGTTTTTTATTTTGCATTAAGCCTTTATTCTTCTGATTTTTTTGTTTGGAGATTTACTAAATATTTCATATTAGGATTTTTAGTTATTACTTTAGTTCCTTGGATCTTCACAAAAATTAAACGAGATTAAACTAAATTAAGAAATCTAAAAATTTTTTTTTTTTCTTACCAATACACTTCTTTTAGCGTTTGATGATATTCATTAAGCGACTTTATTTCAATTTTCTTTTCACGCATATTTTTTATAGCGTCGATAACAGCTTTTGCTAATTGTAAATTAATTATTACTGGAATATTATAGTCTACTGCCATCCGTCTAATTTTATATTCATCCTCCATTATGGTTTTAAATTTTTCTTCTACTGTGGTTGGCAATGGAATGTTTATTACCATTTCTATGCGCCCGTCCTGCAAACACTGCATAATATTAGGCTCCAATCCACGTTCATGAACCTTATAAAGTTTCACTGCATTTATGTTATTCCTTGTTAAAGCGTTTTTAGTATCTTCCGTAGCAAATATCGTAAACCCGAGTTTATCTATTTCTCTTGCTAAGGGAATTACTTCGGATTTCAATTTTTCCCCACCTACAGAAATTAAAATGTTTCCACCCTCTACCGGAATAGTCATATCAGCAGCTTCTAACGATTTCATAAGGGCATCAGGAAAGTTTTCACCTATGCATGCTACTTCTCCTGTAGAGCTCATTTCTACACCAAGAACGGGATCTGCTTTATCAAGTCTCATAAAAGAAAACATAGGTGCTTTAATAGAAACATAGTTACCTAGAGGAAGATTCAATAGCCTTTTTGGAATTTTACCGCCCAGAATAACTTCTGCCGCAAGTCTCATCAAATTAATGCCACGAGATTTGGAAACATAGGGCATACTTCGACTTGAGCGTAGGTTGCATTCGATTACAAAAACTTCGCTATTTTTGACAAGATATTGAACATTAAATGGTCCTTGAATTTTCAATGCTAAGGCGATTTTTTTTGTATAGTCTTCAATTTTTAATATAACTTCGCTAGAAACTGTTTGAGGCGGTATTGCCATTGTTGCGTCTCCACTATGAATACCCGCATTCTCAATATGTTCGACAATAGCTCCGATAAGCACTTTTTCGCCATCGCATACGCCATCACACTCAATTTCTCTAGCGTTAGTAAAAAATTTAGTTATCACGACGGGATATTCACTTGATATGGATACAGCAAGATCAAGGGTATCTTGTAGCGTTTTTTCGTCATATGAGACTCTCATAGCAGCACCGCTTAACACATATGATGGTCTTACGAGTACGGGATACCCAACTTTCTTCGCAAATTCTACTGCTTCTTCTTTAGTTGTTAAAGCATTCCATTCAGGTTGTTTAATATTTAATTGATCCAATAAAGTGCTGAATTTGCTTCTATTCTCCGCCATATCTATGCGCGTTCCGTGAGTACCAAGAATTTTTATACTTGCTTTTCTAAAAAAATCTGAATACTTGGAAAATTTAGCGGCCAAATTATTTGCTATTTGCCCTCCTGCTGAAACTACTAAACCATCAGCTTTTTCAAGCTCACAAATGTCCAGCACTCTTTCTCCAGACAATTCTTCAAAATAAAGTTTATCGGATATATCGTAATCAGTCGATACTGTTTCTGGATTATAGTTTATCATTATCGCTTGGTCGATTCCAAGTTTTTTCAAGCCCCACAAACAATTAACTGATCCCCAATCAAACTCCACTGAAGCACCAATACGATAAGTTCCTGAGCCTAATACAATAATTTTTTTAAGGTTGGATTTATTTTCGCTTTCAAAGTCAATGTCGTGTTCAGAAGCGCTGTAGGTTAAATAAAGATAATTTGTCACGGCTGGCCATTCCGCTGCTAATGTATCGATTCTTTTAACATAAGGCTGAATGTTTAATCTTCTTCTCATTTGCCGAATAAAAATCGAATCCACACCCATTATCTTAGCAATTTGACCGTCCGAAAAACCAAATCTTTTAGCTCGCTGCAGCCAGTATTTTTTCTCGTTATCTTCTGATTCAAGCAACTCAATATCTTGAATTTGGCGGTTTATGTCTACAATATTTTTTAATTTATACAAAAACCATTTATCCACTCTTGATAAACGATATATTTCATCAAGTGAAATTCCTTTTTTGATCGCTTCCGCAATTCGAAAGAGTCTTAAGTCAGTTGGATTTCTCAACTCATATTTTAATTCGTTAACATCTTCAATCGACTCTAAATCATTGGCTACTAAACCTTTCATACCGATATCCAACATTCTAATCGCTTTTTGGAGCACTTCTTCAAATGTTCTCCCAATTGCCATTACTTCTCCTACTGATTTCATTTGGCTTCCGATACGACGATCAACTTTCTGGAATTTAGTTAAATCCCAGCGTGGAATTTTGAGTACTAAATAATCTAACGCTGGTTCAAAACACGCAGTTGTTATCCCTGTTATTTTGTTTTTCAATTCCGGTAAATTATAACCTATTGCTAACTTAGCAGCGATGTAAGCTAAAGGATATCCCGTAGCTTTTGAGGCTAAGGCAGATGATCTTGAAAGTCGAGCATTAACTTCTATTACCCGGAACTCTTTTGAAAAAGGATTTAACGCGTATTGGATGTTGCATTCACCGATTATCCCTAAACCTCTAATTACTCGAATTGATGCGGATCGTAGCATGTGATATTCTTCGTTAGTTAAAGTTTGACTCGGTGCTACTACAATACTTTCTCCAGTATGGATTCCAACAGGGTCAAAATTTTCCATGTTACAATTTATAAAGCAGTTGTCCGCAGAATCCCTTACAACTTCGTATTCAATTTCCTTCCATCCCCAAACGGATTCTTCGATTAATATTTGGTTAATTCTCGACTGCGCTAAACCCTTTCTTGCCATGCGTTCAAAATCTTTCATATTGTCAATGATTCCTGAACCTCTACCCCCTAATGTGTATGCTACTCTAAGCATCAAGGGAAATCCAAATTCTTGAGCTACTTTCACCGCATCTTTATAGGATGTAACAGCTTTACTCTGGCATACTTTAGCATTTGCTTTAATCATAGCTTTTACAAACAGATCTCGATCTTCTGTAACCTCTATGGCTTCTATTGGAGTTCCAAGAACTCTAATATTATATTTCTCCAATATACCAAGTTCTTTTAACTCTACGCCAACATTTAAAGCGGTTTGTCCTCCAAATGCTAGTAAGATACCATCGGGCTTTTCTTTTTTTATGACTTCTTCAACATATTTAACGTTAACGGGAAGTAAATAAACTTGGTCAGACAATTCAGGATCGGTCTGGATAGTGGCAATATTAGGATTAATTAGTATCGTTTTAATGCCTTCCTCTTTGAGAGCTTTTAATACTTGACTTCCAGAATAATCAAATTCTCCCGCTTGTCCAATTCGAATTCCTCCTGAACCTAATACTAACGCTTTTTTAATAGTTGGATCTAGTGGCATAATATCATAGCTCCATAAACTCGATGAATTTATCAAATAAATATAAAGAGTCCAAAGGCCCTGGAGAAGCTTCAGGGTGAAATTGAACGGCAAAAATTGGCTTACTATCGTGAATTAATCCCTCGTTAGAATTATCATCGATATTGGTGAGAAACTCGTTAAATCCCCCTCGTTCAAAATCTTTTACGCAAAACCCATGGTTTTGAGATGTGATATAGCATTGCTTAGTTTTAGGATTTATTACGGTTTTATTTCCACCTCTATGACCGTATTTCAATTTATAGGATGAACCTCCCGCACCTAAAGCAATTATTTGATTTCCTAAACATATACCCATAGTAGGTATGCTATTATTAATTAATTTACGAGCTACGCTAATTGCACTTTTGTATGTAGCGGGATCTCCGGGACCATTGGAAATAAACACGCCATCAGGTTTATATGCCATAATATCTCCATAAGAAAAGTTATAAGGAACAGATATCACTTCTATATCTCTTTCTACAAAATTTCGCAATATGTTGTTTTTTACTCCTAAATCAATAATAACAACTTTTCCTCGTGGTTTTGAAGGACTAAAAATTTTCACTTCTTTAGTAGATACCTCACTAGCTAAATGTCTAAGATTAGGATCCTCTACATTCTTGACTTCAGCTCTTAATTCTTCAATATTAGGAGATTCTTCTGGGTTGAGAACTGCAAGCAACCCCAATTGAACACCTTCTTCTCTTAGAACCTTTGTAATAGCTCTTGTGTCTATCCACTCGATCCCGGGAATATTTTCTTCCAATAAGAATTCATTTAAGGTTTTTACGCTTTCGTAGTGGCTTGGATTCTTGCAACATTCATTTACAACAAATCCGCTCACTTTTATCGAATCAGATTCAAAGTACTTATGAATACCGTATGGATCTTTTTCCCAAGCAGGGACTCCGTAGTTTCCAACTAAAGGATGAGTCATAACTACTATCTGTCCTTTATAGGAAGGATCGGTTAAAGTTTCGTTACATCCAGCACCGGTGATTGTTGTGAATACAATTTCTCCATATACTTTTTTAGTCGCTCCAAATCCAATCCCTTCGAAATAACGACCATCTTTGAACATTAATATAGCGGGTCTTTCCTTCTTGTATAGCATCGACAAAAACGTATTTATCTTCGTTTATATACTTAACATATAGATAACAAGTAACTTTTTTTAAGCTTATTTATTAACTGGATAAATTATTCATCGCGAAATCTTAATTTTCTATTTGATTGTGATACCCTCAAAAAATTCGATAAACCATTGAAAGCTGAAGAATTTCACAACACTTAAGGCATTTTGAATTTATTAAAAAAAAAGTTCTTAAAGTATACTCATTTATTTATTTTAATTTATGTTTTAGAAATGATGGGCATTCATGGGTAGAATAATATCTCATAATCGAAGAGAAATAGCCTCAAAACGCTTCAGATTTATGTTCTATGAAATTCTTCCGATATTCGCAATAATTTTTATCATTTTAGTTTTAGAATGGTATTTATTACCGCTTATACTAAATCGATCCACGGCGTTATTCGGTGTTTATTTTTACATTATTAGAGCTTTAGCAATACTTTTAGGAATAATGCTTTTTTTGTTTGTATCTCATAAACTTAAGAAAAAAAATTCACGACCTATAAAAAAAGATTTAACGCCTTATATTGGTTTTCTAAAACTATATAAAACGACGAAGAAAAATTACACCTATCAACTCCTTTATAGTTTCTTATTGTTCTTCTTAATATTAATCCCTCTTGAATTTGTAATTGCAATTGGCTTACCCGAGACCATGCCCTTGCGTGTTTTTTCAGTAGTCTTTGAAAATGATGATAGTTTCATATTATTTTTATTTTACTCAATAATTATTCAATTAAGTATATCATTTTCAGAAGAAACAGTTTTCAGAGGCTTAATAGTAAAACGAGGGAGTGAACATTTTAACAAGTTATCAGCTGTAATGATCTCAACTCTATACTTTACCTTTGCAGAAGTTTTTTTAAATCCCGCCTATTTTTCAGTTAGTTACTATATTATAGTCATCTGGTTTGTTAAATCGTTTTTAATAGGTCTTGTATTATCTTTAACGATAATAAGAAGAAAGTGGTTATTACCGCTGATACTCGCAAAAACCCTTTATTCTATTCTATTGAGCGTGGTTGTTCGGGATTATTTGAGAGGTAGCACTTTGATAATGCCCTTAATTATTATCTACAGCTATCTATTAATTATAAGTTTAATTATCCTTATATTACAATTTTCGAGAGTTAAGGAAAGTTTACAAATAGGAATAACAATGTTAAAGACTTACCTTAAAGATGATATTAAGTCAAAAGAATCTAAAGGTGATAAACTATTTCGCATTCTTTTTGATATCTTTTCAGCATTCGTAGTATTTCTTCTTGGGTTTTTAATTACCGTTTAGAAAATTAGCGTGATATATTTGTTCAAAAAAACTCAATACAGATTTAAAACCTATAAATCGGACGCAGCTCCGTTTTTCTTTTATATTGAAATTTTTCCCTTTGATACATCTTTATACCTAAACCCGTATACATCACATCTTATAAAAACAATCGAAAGAAATCCAATTGTTCCAATTCCTATGCGTGTCGATCGCGTATTTAACGGAGAGACCTCGGTAATCATTCGTCCAAGGGAAGTTGTTTCTTTTCAAATTTCAGAGGAACAACTCGCTGTTATTAATCCTTTTCATTTTCTTCGTTGTGGCATTAAAAATTTAATTTACTTCTCCGAAATACGTTCTTCAGAACAATTATTCAAGCATTTATCAAGCAAAAAGGTGATATCTTGGTGGGAAGCAACGAGATTCCTTTATGGCAATCTTTATAGACTCGAAGAAGATCTCTCTGCGTTTTTAAAAGCATATCTACATACGATGGTTAAAAATTACGTTGATGGAGGGGATCTTGTAAGTGCTGCAACCCAATACTGTCGAATCATAGAGGATGTCTGTAAAAAAAGGATGGAACAAAACAGAATCTTGACTGAAATTGATCAAGAGCAATCTACTGTGAAAATGTATAAAAAAAAAGACTTTACCACTTATAAGAAACTTAAGAAAGCAACTGAAATTCAATATCATCCTGAACTAATTGATATTGAAGTAATTAATTATTCCAATAATAATTGGCCTAAAGATACAACAACTATGAATATACTAGAGAGTAGCGTAAAAAAGTACATCCCTTTATTGTTTTACGACGATTTGCAAGAATGTATGCTCCTGAATTTGAAATTCTTAGAAGAAAATGAAAAAAAAATCTTAAATCCCTCAACCTTGATTAAAAAAAATATTATAACCATAATAGACTCTAAAAATTATGACGACGATTTCAAGAATAAATATATATGGTGGAATGCTTTTGATAACATTAAACCAGATTTAGTCTTAAAGGAGATGCTCCAATCTTTTATAAAATGACATCATTTCACTCGATATTGTGATAAACATCAAAGAAATCACAAACGATTTTCCATTAAACTTCGAAGTAGTCCAAAATAAATTAGAATTTATAACTGATCCCGGATACTTAGATGGATATGATAGTAGAGTAAAAGCAGGATATCCTCCAGATACAGGTCCGGAATTAATTATTACACCGCTTTGCATTATGCGATTTGATCTCGAGACCAAAGAAGCGTATTTGGATGCGTTACATCCAAATATAACGATAGAACAGGTGAAAGAAAACACAGCATGGGACTTAAAAGTGGCGGACGATATAAAGCAAATTGAACCCCCAACAATCAGGGAAATCGAAGCTTGCAGAAAAACCATGAAAGACGCAATCGAACAGTATTACATATTAAAGCCAGAATGGACAACTTATTTGGATAAATAATCTTTAAAGCTTTAATGATAATTTGATCCAAAATTAAAAAAACGATTTTAATAAGAATATTACTTTTACTTAGTTAAATTTGATAAATTAGAAGAAGAAACTAAAAAGTTAAGAAAAATAGAATGGTATTGAATCATGTCGGGACACATAAATTTTGATGATCTGGAATTAAAATTCGGGTATTCTTGCATGCCAGATAGGTTGCATTATTATACGAAAGAAGAAAACGATTTCAGAATGGAAGTTCGAAGATGGTGCGAAACAAATCTCGCACCATTTGTAGAAGAAATAGATAGAAATAGAGATAAGAATTTAGCGGTAAAAATTTTAAAAGATATGCCTTATCTCGATATGGTAATCCCCAAAGAAGCTGGAGGACAAGGGAAAGGAATTCTTTATCGCACGATTTTAGGTGAAGAATTAACTGCCTTTAGCTACGCTTTAGCGGGTATTTTTGGAGCTTCTTCCTGCTTGTTTGCTGGACCTGTGATTGAATTTGGTACATCTGAACAGAAAAAGCAATATTTATCTGGGATTGGAGATGGAACAAAAATCGGAGCGATTGCTATTACAGAGCCAACGGGAGGTTCCGATGCCATTGGTGGGATGAGGTTAAAAGCAGTTCGAGAGGGGGATTATTATATCTTGAACGGCGAAAAATGCTTTATTACTAACGGAAGTGTAGCAGATTACTTGTGTTTATATACAATTACTAACGATCAAGTGAGACATCACAAAGGGATGACGGCGTTTATTTTTGAAACAGATACTCCCGGATTCGAAGTAGTTAAGGATTTTAAACATATGGGTAGGAGAGGAATGCCTAATTCTCATTTAAAGTTTATCGATTGCAAAGTCCCTGCAAAAAATATGCTTCACAGAGAAAATGAAGGTCTTGAGGTACTACTTTTTGGGTTAGATGGTGAACGTACTTTTACTGCATCTCAATACGTTGGATTAGCAAGAAGCGCGTTTGAAATTGCTTACCGATATTCACATAAGCGTGAACAATTTAGAAAAACTCTTTACAATTTTCAGGGTATTAGTTTTAAACTTGCTGAAATGTACATGGATATAGAATTAAGTCGTATCGCTTCGGTAGAAATTGCGAGGATGCTTGATAATGGGCACTACTGTAGACCTACAGTTGCAGCATTAAAAACCAGAATCGCTGACGCTACGGTCAAAATCACTCAAGAAGCGATTCAGATTGTTGGTGGTTTAGGATATTCAGAAGAGTATCCATTAGAACGCTATTACAGAGATGCTAAAATTGGACAAATATCGGCGGGAACATCAGAAATTATGAGATATCTCATTACAAGAGAAATGGTCCGGATGTGGGGTAAATAAAGGGGAAATTAAATGGATGCTAAAATAAAATTGCATATTGACGACAAAGTTGCAAAAATTGTTCTCAATGATGAAGATAATTACAACCCTTTAAATCAAGAAATGGCTAAAGAATTGCTTGACATTTTAGAGCAGCTTCGGAACAATGAAGTTGTAAGATGCTTGATGATTACTGGAGCTGGAAAGGCTTTCTCTGCAGGTGGAGATATAAAAGCTTTCAAAGAAAGCATAGAAATGGGGAAACCAGGCGAGGTTATGGACGATTTATTAAAAAATTTATATAAGATTGCACTTATATTACGCCAATATCCAAAACCCATAGTAGCGGCGGTAAATGGGTGGGCCATAGGAGCGGGAATGAACCTTGCGCTCTCTTGCGATTTAATCGTGGCATCAAGTAAAGCAAAATTTAGACAATCGTTTAGTAAACTTGCGTTAATTCCAGGATTTGCCGGAACTATACTGCTTAGCCGTCAGTTAACGTGGCAACAAGCAACTGAGATGGCGTTTTTTGGTGAAACGTATACTGCAGAAGATATGTTTAAACTAGGCCTTGTAAATGAAGTCGTTGATCCGGAACGATTACTAGAACGAGCCAATGAGATGGCATCAAAACTTGCCAGTGGACCAACGCTAACATATGCGCGTACGAAAAAATTATTTTTTGACGCTTTAAGCGGATCATTGGTAGATCACCTTGAAAACGAACGACAGATGCAGATTAAATCAGCAGAAACACAAGATTTCAAGATTGGCGTGTTTGCTATTAACGATAAAAAAGAACCAGAGTTTATTGGTAAGTGAGTTGAAACTAGAGAAATAGTTGCTCAGAACGATGGAACTGATTAATAATCTAACAGAAGAACTTATTGGATATTGCAGGAAAATAGCTGTAGATATTGTTGGATTTTCTGATGCGACTAAATTCGATAATTTTAGTAAAAAACATAGACCTAATTCTTTTCTTAGCAATTCTAAAACTGTTATTGTAATTGGGTTTCATTTATATGATATTAGCTTAGATGCTTGGAATAGAGACGAAAATAAAGGAACAAGCTATCATTTTGCTGATTTAATATTACTAAATCAATGCCATCGAATAAAGAATTTTTTAACCAAAAAAGGGTTCAAATTAAAAATTATAACTTATGAGCCAGGTCTTTTTTTAAAAGATGCTGCTGCGCTAGCTGGAATAGGGCCTATTGGAAAAAATAATCTCCTTATCACAAAAACTTATGGATCTCAAGTAAGGTTAAGGTCATTGGTAACGAATGCAGAACTATCTTATGGCACCCCTATTCATGAGAGTGAATATTGCAGAAATTGTAACCTTTGTGTTGAATCTTGCCCTGCGGGGGCTTTAGAAGGAGGAAAGTATAATAAAGATTTATGCCACAATTATTGTTTAGCAAATTTGAAATATATTTCAGAAAAAACTGTGATTTGGTGTAATAAATGCATTGAATCTTGCCCAGTAGGAAAAAAAACTAATTGAGTCCTTAAAAAGAATCCATTTTAAGTTTAATCTATACCAATTTCACTCGGTTGATAAAAGAATTAACAAATATTAGAATCATTTTTAATAATTAAGTAAAATTAACTAATTATAATAACAAGAGAAAAATTGAATAAAATGACCTTAAAAACACCGCAAGAGTATTTAAAGAGCATCCAACGACCAGTTAATCTGTACATGTTTGGTGAAAAGGTTAAAGAATTTTGGAATCATCCAATCATCAAACCTTCGATAAATACCGTCATGAAAATCTATGAATTAGCCCAAATAGACGAGTATAAAGATTTGATGACAACAACTTCTCATCTAACTGGTGAAATAATAAATCGATTTACCCATATCCACCAATCGACTGAAGATTTAATAAAGAAAGTTAAAATGCAGCGATTACTAGGGCAACATACGGCCTGTTGCTTCCAAAGGTGTGTGGGATTTGACACAGCAAATTCCTTATATAGCGTAACCTATGAAATGGATAAAAAGTATAACACGGATTACCATGCACGATTTAAAAAGTACTGGATAGAAGTTCAAAGGGAGGATCTCATGGTTGATGGCGCTATGACAGACACGAAAGGAGATAGAAGTAAAAGACCAAAGGATCAACCAGATCCCGATGCATACTTACATGTAGTTGAGACTTCTGATGATGGAATAATCGTTCGAGGGGCTAAAGTACATCAAACAGGATTTTTAAATTCCCACCGAGCGATTATTATGCCTACTCTAAATTTGAGACCCGGAGAAGAAGAATACGCAGTAAGCTTTGGAATTGATACTAACGAGAAAGGGATAACTATGATATACGGTAGACAATCTTGCGATACAAGAAAACTAGAACCCGGTGAGTTAGATATTGGTAATTTTAAATTTGGGGGTCAAGAAATTTTCGTGGTTTTTGACAATGTCTTTGTCCCAAATGAGAATATTTTCATGAACGGTGAAATTGAGTTTTCAGGGGAATTAGTCAATCGTTTTGCTGGTTTTCATAGACAATCCTATGGAGGATGTAAAGTTGGAGTAGGAGATGTGCTAATTGGTGCGACAGCCCTAATCTCTGAATACAATGGAACAGAAAAAGCATCTCATATAAAAGATAAGCTAGTTGAAATGATTCATCTCAACGAAACGCTCTATAGCTGTGGTATAGCATGTAGCTCGCTAGGTTTTCAAAGAGAATCAGGAAATTACGAAATGGACATGTTATTAGCAAATGTATGTAAACAGAATGTTACGCGCTTTCCATACGAGATTGGGAGATTAGCTGAAGATATTGCTGGAGGAATGATATGTACCATGCCCTCTGAAGCAGATCTCAAATCGAAGGAAATTGGAGCTTTTATCGAGAAATATTTGACAACATGTGAAGGAATTTGTGCTGAAGATAGATATAAAGTGCTTCGATTTATTGAAAATCTAACTATGGGAGTTGCTTCTGTAAGCTATAGAACGGAATCTATGCATGGTGCTGGATCTCCTCAAGCTCAAAGAATTATGATCTCTCGACAAGCAAACCTAGACGAGAAGAAGAAACTTGTAAAAAAAATTCTTGAAATTGATTCGTGATATCTTTAAAAGAAGGTTTAGAAATCGAACCTCATCACGGATCACATCCCGTAGTCTTCTTAGTTTTAAAAGGAAGGGATGTATTTCCTACAGATTCTGGACAAGTAGAATTAGGTGTGAATGAATATATAACTTATAACAAAACGGAATCAAGAGGCATGAAAAGCTTGGAAGATTTGACTGTTTTAGCTATTCGAGACTAAATTCCATTTCTTTTATTCTTATATCTAACACATTCGTTTATAAAATCGTAATAAACCTTTGAAGGCGCATAGGGTCTAGATTTGAATTCCGGATGAAATTGCGTTCCTATCATCCAATGATCTTCTCTGTCTAACTCGATACTATTAATTATTTCGCCAGTTTCATCTCTGCTTGAAATGATTAATCCATATTTTTTTGCTTTTTCGTCTATAAATCTTTCTTGAATATGATACCTGTGTCTAAATCTCTCGAAAATTTCTTTTTGCTTATAAGCTTCGTAAAGTTTGGTGTTTTCTTTTAATATTATTTTTTGAGCACCTAAACGCATCGTTCCACCTTTTTCAGTAACATCTTTTTGACTTTTTAAGAGATCTACTACTGGGAAAGGCGTATCTGGGTTAATTTCTGAAGAGTTTGCATCTTTCATTCCCAAATACTTTCTACAGAAGGCTGCAAAAAATAATTGCGCTCCAAAGCAGATCCCAAGGAAAGGAAGTTTATTTTCCATTGCGTATTCAGCAGACTTTATCATTCCTTCCACTGCTCGCTTCCCAAATCCCGGAGTTAATAATATACCATCACAATCTTTTAATTCTTCTGAAATGTCAGTTTCTTCCGTTATGTTAATCATTTTTAATTCCGTTTTATAGCCTTGATGAGCTGCTGCGTGCTCTAAAGCGTCATTTATAGAGATATATGAATCGGAGATGTTGAAATACTTTCCGGGCATGGCAATTTTTACGATTTTATTAGCTTTCTTATACATCTCAACCATTTTTAGCCACTCTGAATAATTATTAACTTCGCTATAAGATACCAGTTTAGCTTTTAAATCTATTAGTTCACAGAGAAAATCTCCTAATCCTTGCTCTTCAAATAGGATAGGGAGTTCATAAACTATGTCTAAATCGGGATTAGAAATTACTGCAGCTTCTGGAATATTGGAATAAAGTGATATTTTAGATCTAATATCGTCTGTGAGAGGTTTTTCACTTCTTCCTATTATTATATCGGGCTGTAATCCCATACTTTGAAGCGTTTTAACAGAATGTTGAGTTGGTTTGGACTTTTGTTGGCCAACTGCACGGGAATAGGGGACAAGTGTAACATGAACCAGAGCTGTTCGATTAGGGAATTCTAGTTTTATTTGACGAAAAGCTTCTAGGAAAATACTAGATTCTAAGTCTCCTACAGTTCCGCCACATTCGATTAAAAGCACATCTAAATTTTCTTTTTTGGATATTTCCATTAACCTTTCTTTTATTATATTAGTTACATGAGGAATTATTTGTACCGTTTTCCCTAGAAATTTCCCCTTTCTTTCGCTTAAAATTGTAGAAAGATATATTTGACCAGAAGTTATATTATGGGAAGGATGCATCTCAATTCCAAGGAATCTTGAATATGTTCCAAAATCTTGATCAATTTCAGAAATTCTGTACGATCTTTCGTCTGAGTCATGAACAGGCGTAAAGTTCCATACATCTTCGGTTATAAAGCATTCTCCGTGTTCTATTGGATTAAGGGTTCCGGGATCGACATTGAGGTATGGATCAATTTTAACGACAGAAATGTTGAAACCTCGGAATTGGAGTATTTTTCCCAAACTTGCTGTAGCTACGCCTTTTCCTACAGCAGACATCACACCTCCCGTAACGAATATAAATCGTGTATTACCATTAGTTGAATCTGTCAATTTAATCTACACTTCTCTGATTATGTTAAAAATTATTAAATTTTTCTATAAAAATATTAAATATCAATCACATTTAATAAGAATTTCGAGTTAATCCTAAAACCAATTATGGACGAATAATTGTTATGTTATAAATAGACTTTTCGAAGAAAAGTTTGGATCCGAGGTTATATTAAGACCTAATCGTCTCAAACCAGCTTCATCTCCCGGAGTGGGTATATGAGTTGAGTGCATTTCACATCCACTTAACTCCTTAAGCTTTTCTATAGCTACCTTAGCAGAATGGTTGAAATCAGCACTGATGCTTAAAGCTATTAGAGTTTCTTCAAGATTGAGACTTAGTCGTTTATTATTGAAAATTTCCGATTTTAGATAACTAATAGACTCTAAAATATTAGGAGATAAAAGGTGTATATTATCAGGAATACCTGCCAATTCTTTAATTGTATTTAAGATTAAACTTGAAGCTGCATGCATCAACGGTGAATTACTACCAGTTATAATCTTTCCATTAGCCAATTGTAATGCAGCTCCAGCAAATACACCTTCGTTTCCTTTCCCTTTTTTTTCGGCAGCTTTAGAAGCCTTTCGAGCCTCATTTACTACTTTCCGATCAAGTACATTGAGATTCAATTCTTTCATCAACAATTCCGCTCTTTGAACAGTCTTCTTACTTGAACCTCCCATCGCATATTCACAACTATAACGCAAATATCTTCTGATAAGTTCCTGTTTTGAGGCTTGTTGCACCAGATCATCATGGATTATAGCAAAACCTGCTTTATTTACACCCATATCTGTAGGTGATTTATAGACTAATCGACTATCCATAATTCTTTGCATTATTTTCTTAACCACTGGAAAAATCTCTACATCTCTGTTATAGCTAACTGCCGTTATATTATAGGCTTCAAGATGAAAAGGATCTACTTGATTGAAATCGCCAAGATCAGCAGTGGCAGATTCGTACGCCATATTTACGGGATGTTTCAATGGCAAATTCCAAATTGGAAAGGTCTCAAATTTGGCATAACCCGCATCGATTCCCTTTATATGCTCGTGATAAATTTGCGAGAGACATGTTGCCAGTTTTCCGCTACCAGGACCGGGGGCAGTAACAATTATGATAGGTTTTGAAGTTTCGATGTAAGGATTTGCACCGTACCCTTCTTCACTTATAATTAAATCAATATTAGTCGGATATCCCTTAATTAAACCATGGGTATAAACTTTAATGTTACGACGCTCTAGCTTATTCATAAATTGTTTTACTACTTGTTGTCCGTTGTAGCGCGTGACAACCACTCCGCTTACATCGATTTCTCCATCTCGAAGATCATCGATTAATTTCAATGCATTAATGTCATAAGTTATTCCAAAGTCTGCCCTAATTTTCCTTCTTTCTATATCTCCGGAGTATATGCAAACGATAACCTCAATTTTATCTTTGAGCACCTTTAAAAGGTTCATTTTTACTTTTGGATCAAATCCCGGAAGAACTCGTGAAGCATGATAATCATATACAAGTTTTCCGCCAAATTCAAGATATAATTTATTCCCAAATTGATCTGCTCGATCTAGGATGCTTTTAGATTGTTCTCTGAGATATTTTTCGTTATCAAATCCAATATTCTGTTTCAACATAATATGTAGAATTATCCTTAATTTGCTATTATATAAAATTCATTCATTTTCCTTTAAAAATTGGATCTCTTTTTTCACTTAACGACTTGGTAGATTCCCTGAAATCGCGAGTTTTTAATGCCGCTTGAATAGCTTCATTTTCTTTATCTAAAGTGCTAGATAATATGTCTCTAAAGTAATCGTGCATAGTTTTTTTCATTAGCTTTATAGCAGCACTTGGTCCTTTTGGCGGGATCAGACTTTCTGCTTTTTCTCTTGCAATGCCCATTAAATCTTCAGTTCGTACTGCTTTATTAATCAAACCTAATTTTTCAGCTTCTTTAGCATAGATTTTATCTCCAAAATATAATATCTCCTTTGCTTTCTGGAATCCAACGTAAAATGGAAGTAAGAAAGAAAGGCTAAACTCAGGTATAATTGCGCGTTTAACAAATATTAATCCTATATAAGTTTCAGGATCATCAGCCATATAGATTAAATCAGCACCCACCAGGGGCATTGTAAAGCCTGCCCCTAAAGCCAACCCATTTATAGCTGCAATCACAGGCTTTTTAAAGTTCCAAAATTTCATACAAGTTTTTTTTTGAGCGATATCCATCAAATCAATTTCCTTTAATATTTCTTCAGGAATTTGTGTCATCATTTTCATGTTAAAATACCCTCCCGAGGAAAAAGCTCTACCCTCCGGAGAGCCAGTCATGATTAAAACACGAGTATTTTTATCCTTTTCCATATCATCTAAAACTGTTTGTATTTCTAAAAAGGTGACTTGCGATAGTGCGTTTCTTCTTTCTGGTCTATTAAATGTGATTGTACATATACCATTTTCTTCCTTATTATAAATTATATCTTGAAAATCTTCTATCTTCATACTTTACACTCAAATACCTTAAATTGAATATATATAGAGTTGGATTTACTCCTTTATAATTTTTTTCAACGTAAATTTTGATTTAGAAATTCTGCTAATGTTTAATAAATAAAGCCCAACATCTTAATGGAGTAAAATGGGTAATTAATACTTTTTTAAAGTAAAGAATTTAAAAAAAAAATAAATAATTAATATTTTATTTTCGACCAATGTCTAAAGATAAGCAACTAAGGCAGTCATCTCGAACCATACTACGATTGCTGCGAACATGATTGAACTTAGATAAACTCTCCCCGTTTGACGATAGAGATTTATGCTTAGGAACAATATTAGAGAAAAGACAGGAATAGCGCCCATTAGTTGAATGATCATCATACGATTAGTATCAGCAAGTTCCCATCCAGGTATATTTGTCGATGTTAGGGGTCCACCAAACCACTGTGGAGCATATTGCACTAACATAACAACAATTAATCCTCCAAGCATCAAATAACAGATTTTGAACCACCAGACTGCGTGAGTTACATAAGTATTTCTGTATTCTTTCATCCTAAGTTGTCCAAACATATAGATTCCAGCATTGATTAGACCAAAAAAGAAGACTATTCCGAAATATGGCCAGAAATCTACAGCTCTTTGTAAACCGCTAAAAGTCTTCATCATCGTCCAGAATCCACGAAATTCAACCTGTAAAAACGTTTGTGCAAGTAAGACTACACCGTACATCCACCAAAATAGAATTACCGCTATTATAATTGTTTTGGATATTATCCTTGGATTAAACGCTGTCGTGGCTTTCTTTACTAAGGATTTTCCAGCTAATTCTTCTTTAGTACTGAAGGTTAGCCCCACATCGTGAAGCGAAATACTATCTCTGCCTTTTCTCCATTTAGTCATGAGATACCAGACACTCCACAAGATAATGCCGATTGTTGCGTTCAACAAGAACCAGTGCGCAAATCCATTAGCGATACCATGATTGAAAACGGTATAGTCCCCAATTTTTACGTCAAATAACCAATTATCTGAGAGACCATATCCTGGTATGAAAAACCAGTACGTAATTCCAGCTATGGTGGTATTAATAGTTGCAGTAATCCACCAAGTTGACTTTTTAGTTGTGTTAATTTTCTCTGGCATTGGTTGTCGGACTTCGCTGAAATATCTTGTGTTCATTAGCAAGTATGCAAGAGGAAGGATTGACAAAAGGGTTGCGAAACAAGCGAGCATCCCAAAAAGTTCAGATCCTAACCATGTTTGATTAGCTGCAATAGCCCAAGCATCTGCATAACTCATTCCTTGAAGTGCTTGAAGCATCCAAGCAACAATTTCTGCTGTGTGTTTAGGGCTCATGGTTATTTGAGGATGAGTAGCGAAATCATAAGATTCTCGCCTCGCTGAACCGTTGACGAAATCAGCAGGTCCACCCCAGAGATTCACATTAGTGTCTACAGCCATGGTTCCAGGAGGCAAGTGATATGCTACATCCAATGCCGCTAAATTATCGGCAAGGTTCTCGGCAACCGTTTTCCCATCCCCACCCCATTCTTCCCATGAGTTCCAAAGATGAAGTATGTTATGAAACTTAGGGTCCCCGTAATCTCCATAGTAAAAACCAATGAAATTTGGAGTGAACGCTTGAAGACCAAGAGCTCTATGTTGAGGATAGGCTGAGGCTATTTGTCGAGCTCGAAGTTCGCCCAGTGAATGTCCGTAAATACCCGTATTGTTCTCATCAACGAATCGTAAATCCAGAAGATATTCGTACGCGAGGAAATAACTGTAAGGAGGTGCATCGAGGGTATACCCCCCTGAAGAATCTCCGTGTCCTAATTCGTCGAGGGTTAACACTACAAATCCCGCTTTAGCCAATTCAATTGCCGCAGGACGTTGGACATCTTTGTCGTTGTTATATCCATGTAACCCGAGAATTCCAGGAGCAGGATCATCCGCAGTAGCCCCAATCGGTCGATAAAGTTTTCCAACAAGTCTTTCACCATCCTGATCGCTAAATTGGATAATTCTTACATCGACGGTTCCAAAATTATTTTGAAACGCGCTGGACATAATAGCGGAAAATAAAATAACAACAACCAAGATACAAAATACTACAGCTGCTTTATTTTTTCTAAAATCTTTTAAATTTATTTTAAACACCGTTTTTTATTTTAAATTTTGTTTGTCTAATTTCTTAGAAGAAAAAGACAGATAATAATATGATAGAAGAATTTATAAAACTTGTTACTTAGTGAAATGGCATAAAACGATGCTATAATTCTGTAAATTTCAAGTGGGAAAAAGTATGAAAATCCAACTTTAAATTTATTTTAGTTAAAAGTCTCAAAAATAATTGTAATCTTTTTCCGTAATGAAACTAGAAGTTAAATCTCGAAATAATAAATTTTTTCTATTTTTAGGTTTTTTTATTCTTTTAAGAAATGCTATTGATACAAAGCAAGTCGTACCAAGCAAATAAACTAAGTCATATCCATTAATTACTGAGGTTTCACCACAATTGTTATTATCAAAATTATTTCCTTCACTATCGAATTCACTGAAACATTCGTTATTCCCAATTAAGGTATTTCCTGTAATTTCGTTGTTATTACTTCTCTCTAAAAGTATTCCAATAGTGTTGCTACTAGCAGTGTTTCCTGTAATCGTGTTGTTATTACTCATATCTAACCATATTCCATAGTAAAGATTATTACTCCCGATATTTCCTGTAACAAGAGTATTATTACTCGTCCATAAACCTATTCCAACGCTATTGCGATCTACTCTGTTTCCCGTAATAGCGTTGTTATTGCTCCCCACTAAATCTATTCCATTCCAGAAATTGTCGTTTGCTATATTCCCTGAAATGGTGATGTTATTACAGTACTCCAAACTTATCCCATAAATGTTGTTATTGGCGATATTTCCCGAAATATTGTTCTTATTACAATAATATAATGAAATTCCACGAGTACTTAGAGAAACATCTAAGTCTGATATCGAAGAATCGTTACAATTGACCAAAATAACTTGCCCCCCATTCGTGAAGTTGTTTGATTTTAAACCAATTTCATTGGTGTAATAATATAGCTGTTTTCCATTCACAATATTTGTAGTATCTATATTATTTGAAGAAAGTAATTCAATATTTCCGAATATTCTTAATCCACATTCATTCATTATGTTTCCCGAAACGAGAGTATTATTACTCTTCCATAAATCTATCCCAATGCTATTATAATCTACGGTATTTCCGATAACTATGGTATTATTTGAATTAGAATTTCCTATCCCAACTGCATAATTATTCGTTAGGTGGTTTCCTGAAATATTATTGTTATTACTATCGTATAATCGTATCCCTTCGTAATTGTTATTTATATTTGTCTCTAAAATAGTATTATTATGACTCCTATACAAACTAATTCCTTCAGCAATGTTAGATGAAAAGGTGTTATTAACCAAATGCCCATTAGAAACATTATTTAAGTAGATTCCGTAATTTTCGGCATTATAAACAGTACAATTTTCAATTTTAAAGTACACATCAGAGTTCTCAATCCAGATACAAGTTCCTATATAAAAACCATTTATTACCAAATCTTTAATGACATACGGATCGGAATAAGTTCCTTGTCCCGTACAATTTCCCTCGTTTTTGAGATCAACCCAATCTGAAGTACCGTTTATAAAAATTCTTTCCGATATTTTTGAAATCTTTAAATCTTCGATATATAGTATAGTCTCATATTCCTGTTCCAAATTACTTGGTGCATTATAATTAATATTAGTAAAAGCTACTACAGATAAAATGAATATACTTCCTAAAATAACAATACTAATTAATTTTATTTTTGTATTCGTGTCCATTATATTTCCACAAAATCTATTATTTGATAATAAATCTCTTCTTTTTTCAGTAATCTGTTTATATTTAGAAATCTATCTACAAAGAAGAAAAAAAGGGTATTAAAAAATTATAGTAATTTGAACAATTGTCTTAATGTTAAACTCATAATATATTGTTGTATTTGCCTTGTTCCACCACCAATTTCCTGAATTCTAGTAATTCCTAAAAGATCATGCATAATAGTATTATCACAGACCCCCGCTCCGCCCATTAGGTTAGCACATTCGTAAACTACTCGTTCGCAGAGCTTTGTGCTAATAAATTTAAGCTGAGATGCAATAGCTACCAATGCTAAATTAAATTCTTTAGGCAGCGTTCCTAATTTTTCCATTTTATCGTCAATCGTTTGGCAAATATTTAAATTTGCTAAGGTCAAACTCACTGTTTGAGCCCACAAATCAGACAGAGGAAATCCTACCCCTTGATATTTCAAGATTTCCTTATCAAATTGCTTTCTCATGTTTGAATATATTACAGCATGAGTGATCGCATTCCAAGCTTCTGCTAAATTTAAACATACGATCCCTAATCTTTCTAAATTAAGCCCTTCGAACAAGTGGGATCTCCCTTCGCCCGGTTTTCCTAGTAGATATTCGGAAGGAACCTTCATATTTGCCATAGTTTCCTTTCCTATATGAATCCTTGGAGTCCAGGGAATGTTAACACGTTCAGCAGTCCAACCATCCCAAGATGTATCAATTAGAAACTGAGCCATGGTATTACCGTTATTCTTTTCTGTAACTGCATAAACTACCGCCCAATCTGCTTTACTTCCATTAGTTTGATATATTTTCTCCCCATTTAAAATATAACTGCCATCTCCTTGTTCATTACAGGTAGTTAGCATATGAACTGCATCGGATCCCCTCTCTGGCTCTGTTATGCAAATACATCCAATTTTCTCTCCCGTTACTAATTCCTTTAAAGCTTTTAACCGAACCTCAACATTTTCATGATGAAGTAATAAAGGATTCACGGCTAAAACCGTAGCTCCAGCACCCATAGCTAATTGAGGATCAAAGAAATCCATAGCCAAGACTCTCATAAATTCCGTAGTCAGCCCATAGGGTTCAAAATCTAATCCTAAATTATCAAATTTGTGCATTCGAGTAATAAATCCATTTCTGCCAATTTCTGGTATCCACTCGTAGAAATCTTCGTTATGGGTTATATTTTTTTCCCTTTCAAATTTCACAAAAAATTTCTGAGCTTGTTTAAGGAAATCAAAATGTTTCGGCTTTAAAAAACTCATCAGATTGTAATTCAAAAACTTATTTCGGGTTTTTAAAGAGAGTTTATCGAGGATTTCATCATTAATACATTGAACTTTTCCTTTTTTATTAACCAATTTAATCACTTCTTTGATTTAGAAATAAAATTTAATTATGATTAATATTGATGTAGCACTTAAAATAATTTTATGAAAAAATTTAAAAAAAAAGTAAAAAAAAATTACTTTTAATGATTAAAAATCAGATAGTTTCACTTTTTCTTTTTTAGGAACCATATTAGTACGACATCCAATGGAGCTAACACGGTAAAAATAATCGCTAGAATCAAGTAGGTCAAATTCGCATCATGATCTGGGAATGTAGTATAAAAGAACCACATTATAATTAATCCGGCTAAGAACATCCCAAGAAGGATGCTAAGAAGTTCCTCAAGATCAAATTTTTCTTTTAAATTCATATTATTTCCTCAAAATATTATTTAAGTATAGTTGTGAGAGTTGGGTTTATAAATCTTTTGCACCTTTTTAAATTTATACATATAAAAAAATCTGGCTTTTTCTTCCTTTAAATCTTTATTATACCATTACAAATAGATTCTATTATTTAGACAACTATAATTACTTAACACAAGCACTCTAACATCGAAAATAATAAAAAAAACTTGCTACCAAAATAAAAAAAAATTAATTATTTTTTATTGCTTCTTCTCGAAGGGATCTTTTTAGAACTTTTCCAACTACAGTTAAAGGTAAGGATTCTCTAAATTCCCACGATTTTGGATTTTCGTATTTTGAAAGATGTTCGGTAGCATAATTTTTTAATTTTTCTTTTACTGAATCTTTTGGTTCAATTCCTTCTTTCAATTGGACAATAGCTTTCACAATTTCACTTCCAGGGCGATCAGTATCTTTCAACCCGATGATTGCTACCATTTCTATATCTGGATGTTTTGTTAATATATCTTCAACATGAACACTGTATACCTTAAACCCGCTCACAATTAACATGTCTTTAGTTCGGTCTACAATTGTAATATAACCATCTTCGTCCATTACACCTACATCGCCAGTATGAAACCATCCATCGATGATGGTTTTAGCGTTTGCATCGGGCTTATTGTAATAACCCCGTGTAACTTGCGGACCTCGACATATAATTTCTCCGGGTTTTCCAAGCTCAACTTGTTCTCCTGTTTCAATATCGACAAGTCTAATGTCAGTATCGGGGACAGGTAGACCTACGGTACCAATCTTTTTAGTTCCGTAGTATGGGTTCATTGACAAGATCGGGCTTGTTTCAGTCATGCCGTACACTTCCAATACTTTTTCTTTAGCTTGCATACTATCTTCAAAATCATTAATGGCTTCAGCTGGAAATGGAGCAGCTCCAGAAATATAAATTTCAATATCATCTAGTATTTCTTTAGCAATTTTTTGTGCTTTTTCATTGTTTTTAATCGCTAGATACAATGTTGGTACGTTAACCATTATTTGGGGTTTCTTGTCTATCATTTCTTGTATTAAATGATCGGTATCTCTCGGGTTTGCAATCAAAACTTGACTAGCGGAGAGATATAAGGTTACCATACTCATCGCTAATCCTGCTAGATGAAATAGTGGGAATGCGGACAAGTTATTAGCTTCTTCTTGTTCTTCTGCTGCTCTATCTATCCATGTGGAGATTTGAACCGTATTAGAAATAATGTTAGCGTGAGTAAGCTCTGTTCCCTTTGGTAATCCTGTAGTTCCACCAGTATATTGAAGTAGAGCAAGATCGTTTTTAATATCTATATTTACTTGTTTTAAATCAATTTCCGTTTCTATCACTTCGTTAAAGTCAAGAACTAATTTACCGGCAAAAGGCACTACTTTTCCTTTTGGTATTTTCCCTATCAATTTTCCTAAAGTTACCTTTATTTTTGATAATCCCATATAATCCGAGATATTCGTTGTAATTACACATTCTAACTTTGGTACTTTATCCAGAACTTGAGTTAGAACCTTTTCGTAAAAAGCATCTAAAGTAACAAAGAACTTTGCCTCGCTGTCGTTTATTTGATAAGCTATTTCAGTAGGGCTCATTAATGGTGAACAACCAGAAGCTACGCCCCCTGCTAACAAAGTACCAAGATGAGCTACTAAATATTGAGGACAATTAGCTAAATTTATTGCCACTCGGTCTCCTTTTTCTAAGCCATTTTTTTGTAAGAAGGTAGCAAATCGATGTACATAATCTCTAAGCTCTCCAAAAGGCATTGCAGTTTCCATGAAATAGCAAGCAACGCGTTCTGGATATTTAGCCATAGCTTTATCAAATAAATCACCAAGACTTTCTTTGGGATATTCTAAATTGGGTTTAACATGCTTATCATAAGATTTCGTCCATATTTTTGAATCATATGGACTCGTTTTCATTTCCATTAGATTTACCTCTTAATTTTTATTCACAAAATTGGTGAATATCTAATTTATTGTTTCATGAATTTATAAATTTTTACCAATTTCGTTAAATTAATCTTTAAAAAGATAAGCTATTAGAAGTTGTTCAGTTTAGACAGTAAAAAGTCTAATAATAAAGAAAATAGAAAAAAAACTATAGTTAAAACTTACTCGAAATCAACGATCACTTTTAATTCCTCATGAGGAGGGTTTCCTAACACTTTAAACATTTCAGGAACTTGTTCCAATCTTATTCGATTAGTTATCAACGGATCAACCCTAATCTTTTTCTGTGCATAAAGATTGATAGCAGTTTTGAATATATCGTGGTTATATCCATAAACTCCCCGTACTGAGATGTTGTTAGTTGTCATTAATAATATATTATTGATTTCTAATGTACTCGCATGTATACCGATTAAAGTTATATTTCCACCTTTTTTTATTACTTGTAATGCTGTAGTAAAAGTAGTTGATAAACCTACGCATTCATAAACATGATCTGGGCCTAAGTTATCTGTAAGTCTTACAATCTTATTCCACGCTTTTGGCAAGAATGCGTTATCAGCCCCTAATTCCACCGCAATTTTTTGTTTTGATTCTACGGGCTCAAGTACGTAAATTTTGTTTGCGCCTGCATTTCTTAATACTTGAATTATCATTAATCCTATAGGTCCAGCGCCTATGACTGCTGCATTTTGACCTATTTGAAATCCGGATTGTTGTACAGCATAAACAGCTATTGACAAAGGTTCAACTGTAGCTCCTTCCTCATAAGTTACATTATCAGGTAAAATGTGAACTCTTTCAGCCTTCACATTAATGTAATCTCTCATAGCCCCATCTTCTGTGGTACCATATGCAAAATTCTGGAGTTTGCACATGTTCTCTTGATCGTGAAGGCAGTAATAACATTCATGGCAGGGTATTTGAGGATTTACAGTAACTTTCATTCCTTCTTTTAACTTTTTGACATTTTTACCGATCTCAACTAATTCTCCTGAAAATTCATGACCAATTATTTTATCAGGAAAGTAAGGTCCTCCAGTTTCATAAGATCCAACATCTGATCCACATATTGCAACTTTTTTAACCTGAATTAATACCTCATCAGATTTAATTTCAGGTTTAACACAATCTTTAATTGTTATTTGTTCTTTACCCTCAAATACTATAGATTTCACGTTAGATCACCTAATTAGAGGATACCCATGCTTCCCATAAGTTTTGTCGCATCAGGGATTTGAGCCCAGATTGTTTTAACATCTATTACTGCTGGTTTCCCGGCGTTTTTAGCTCGTTCTAGAGCCGATCTAATTTCGTTTGGATCCGTCACAACCTCTCCGTAACACCCAAATCCTTCAGCACACTTAGCAAAGTCGAAAGCGGGTAGATCTACATCAATATAATGCTTACTTACATACATTTTTTGACCTGACTTAAGCATTCCCCAAGCACTATTATTTGCTATCACGAAGATTAAATTACTTAAACCTAATCTAACAGCAGTCTCAAGATCTTGAATATTCATCATAAAACTTCCATCACCAGATATTGATATTACTTGTTTGTCCGGTTTTGCTAACTTCGCACCTATTCCATACGCTACCGATGTTCCTAAATGACCCATACCGACAGCTTGCAAGAAAGAGAGGGGAGGTCTTGGTTTATAGAAGTTTATTTGTTCTATAGAGAAACAAGCAATATCTCCGCCGTCATTAATAAAAATCGCGTCTTCGTCCATGAATTCTAAAACTTCCTTGACTAATCTTTGGGGTAATATAGGAATCTTATCTCTTGTCGCTTTTTTCATGATGGTTTCAATATAATTTTGTCTAGATTTAGCTAACTCGTTTAACCATTCGCTCTGCTCAATTTTTTGACCTTTTTTTGCTTCTTCTAAGATTTGCATTAGGAATTGTTTGCAGTCGCTAACTATTCCAAGTGTAATAGGCTTAGCGCGTCCGATTATGGAGGGATCAATATCGACTTGTATCATCTTTTGAGAATTACTCCAGAATGGTTCTTCCCCGTGAGCCATAATATAAGTAAACTTACATCCTAGAGCGAGAACTACATCTGCCTCTGGACCTGCCTTTAGCCCCGGGCCGTTTATTGTTGTACCAAGAAAACTTTCTGATTTACTTGAGATAGTTCCAACACCCATAAGAGTAGTCATAACAGGAATCTTTAAGTATTCCGCAAATTCTTGAAGTTCGTTCCAACCTTCTGCCCTTGATACTCCTCCTCCAGATACAATAAGGGGTTTTTCAGCTTTTAGCAATATATCCAGAGCTTTCTTAATCAAATCGTTACTCACTGCTGGCTTTTCTAAGCATCGATATTGATCGGGAGACATTATAGGAATTTCACTTTCTTCTTTCTCATTGAGAAACGCATCCTCGTAAATTTCCAATAACACTGGTCTTGGTCGCCCACTGGTTGCCTCCCGGAAAACTTTTTGAACTGCACTAGGAATCTCTTCTATCGTTCGAATAGATTTTTGGTATTTTGTAATTGGTTTGAACATTGTTAATTGGTCAAGATTTCCCTGTAAAGTGAATGAATCAGCAAATTTGCTATTCACTTGGGGTACTAAAACGATCATTGGAATATTATCGCTCCACGCAGCACCTACTCCTGGAACAAGTTGAGTAGCACCAGGACCAACTGTTCCAAAACAAACACCTGGTTTATTAGTTACCCTTGCCCATGCATCTGCTGCGTGTGCTGCTGCTTGTTCGTGTCGAAACATTACTGTATCAATTCCCTTTTCTCGCCCCCACTTGTATACAGCATCAAACATGGCTAAAAACTGACCACCGATTATCCCAAACAAATATTTAATATCTTCTTGGAGGAAAGATTTGATAAGAACATCGCCACCATTTATAACATTCTTTTTTTCTTCCATATTTTACACCTTTTTCTTATATTGTTATATTGATTTTAGATTTGATTTTTATTGCTTAAATAATTAACTTTAACAGAATTGTAAGTATGTCTAAATCTTATAATTCCTAAGCTTATTTAAATAGTCGTTAACAATTCTAGGAATTTTACTGATTTGATTGTTTTGAATTTTTAATGTGGTCAAAAATTTTAAATTCGTAATTTCTTCTGGGATTTCACTCAACATATTATAACTCAAATCCAAATACTTAAGTTTAGAAAGTAAAAACATGGACTTTGGTAAAAATCGAATGTTATTTTTACTTAGATTTAATTTTTTAAGATTCCTAAGGAGAGACATTGATTCCGGTATTAAAAAATCTATAATATGACTTAAATGAAATTTTCTTAGTAGATTTAAGTATACAATGGGATCCTGTATTTTAGATATAGAATCAAACATACTAGGGTTATGTTTCAAGTATCTCCAATTAAAAAAATTAAAGCTCAAAGCTTCAATGTGTTTCTTTTTTATTGTCAACCAAAATTCTCCTAGTTTTTGATCTTTGAGTTTTGTAAATAACTTGTAAGATCCTAACTCAAGTTCGTATTTTTCCTCTGTGCAAGCAAATTTTCCTTCTAAATCTAAAATAAACTTCGCTTCATTATGAACAATCCCAAGAGTTAAAGCAATTTTCTCTAAATAATCGTCTAACTCTTTCTTTAATGACTTTGAATGCGTATTAGCAAGACTTAAATTCAGATCAAAAATTGCTTTAATTACTAGTGGTGATTTGTCATGTTGCACCACCCATGTTAGTGTATCTATTCCTTCTTTTAAAAATTGGCACCCAATAAGGGTTACCGCAGAACCTCTCACAGTTGGAGACTCGTCAGATAAAAGTGAATTTTCTATAAGTTTGAAAATTTTAGATTCGGAAACTCTTAGTTTATTCAAAATGGAAATTGATTGGGATCGCGTTTCCGAATTATTACTTCCTTCAATTAAAGAAATTAATTGATCAACAGCGAAATTTTTACTAATTTCTTTACTTTGCACTCCAGCGTATATTGTTTCAGGTGATAAAAACTTTTCCATTTTTATTTAGATCTAAAATGCAATATAATATACTCTAATTTGTCTTTAGAATTTAAATAATTTTACTTAATAAAAACTATTTAGGAATAGCAGTACTCATTATCGGGTTTATAATATCAATAAATTAAATTTATATAGGTAGGAAGTTATTTTCATACTCAACATCTAATCTTAATTAAAAATAAAATGGTTAATTAAAAAATGAGTGAAACAAAAAAGAAAGACTCGAATGAACTTTTAAATATTTTAATGATTATTATCGGCGGACTCTTTATCTTAATGGGAATACTCAATATCTTAGCTTGGGCAGGAATTGGTGTAGGTTTTGACTTATCGAATCCTGCAATTCAAGCAGCACTAACTATTCTCGGACCTTCAGGTTTATTGTCTATTGTTCTTGGATTTTGGTGTTTAGTTTCCGGTATTGGAATGTTTCGTGAAGAAGAATATGCCATGGGAATGGGTTTAGTCGTATTGAGTGCTATGGCTGTTCAAACATTGTCAATAATGTTATCATGGATAGGTATTGAGTGGTGGACTAATTGGATTAACTATATAATTTTAATTGCTTTCATAATCGGAGTAGCTGGATTTTTCTGGTTAATTTTCACATATAAAAGATACAATTAAAGAATTAATTTATACCTTTTTTTTTATTTTTAATCAAATTTTGTCTTATAGTTTTTTTACAGCAAACATAATCCAAAAAGTTGGGTTTTAGAATAAGGTTCTTCTTTAAAATTTTTTTCTTCTTTTAAGAATTGAGCTAAGGGTATTCCCTTTTCGTATAATTCATTAAATTTCTCATAAAAGATTTGGTATATGTTTGCATTTCGAGATATATAAGCTCCAATTAATTTGTTTGTTGGATCGAAACTAGGTTGAATTAATTCGCTATCAGTGAGATTGAAATTGCTGAAATCCTCGTCTGTGACCCTAACATCAATGTTCTTGAATTTTAAACCAAATGAATCAAGATAATTAGAAACAAGTTTAAATTCCTCGCTTAATAGCAATTCCTTAATTAATTCAGTACTAAAGATAACCTGAATGTCGACATTGTATAGATTTTCTTTAATCTTTGTCATTCCGGATTTCATAGCTTCATTTATACTTGCTGGTAAATTTGATATCCCATGTTTTTTGATGACTGAACTTAATTCGTTTTCGTATCTAATTCCTAACGCAATCTTGCATTCCTTTTCTGCCATAAAAGAAATATAGCTATCGTCAAAATTATATAAGTCGTAATTAATGAATTCAACGAATTCTTGGGTTACTTGTTCAGCAAAACTATAGTTTTGTATAAAATCTTCTAATGCACTTTCTGCCTTTTCTTTCCTTTCTTGAAAAAGCTGTGATAACGCCTCAATTCGTTCATTTATAATTCTCTGCCAAATCGCAATAGGAGGACTTTTTGCTAAAATCTTCATTGGTCGGTCGTAGATTTGAACGAGCCCTAAATCGTTTAATACCGCGCAAATTTTATAGCCTCTCTTTAAAGTTAGATCAAATTGTGCGCTAACTTCCTTTAAATTATCGATTCTTTTATGTTGTAATAAATAGTGGTATATTTTTTCTATTCCTTTTTCGATAATTCCCATTGCATCAAAAAGAGAGCTGAGAGCTAGAAATTCGCGTTCGGACATTCAATCACCTATTTTGAGTTTTTTCTAACGTAAGTTCGGTTAATACCTCAAATGTTTTATTTACATTTTGACCAGTTTTACTTGAAATTTCACCAAATGATGCCATGTTATTCTTTTCTGCAACATCTATACCATGCTCTCGAGGAACTTCGCGTTGATCTTCCTCAAGATCGATTTTAGCTCCAACAAGCATGACGGGAATATCTCCGCTCTTCTGGTGAACAATATTTGTCCATTCGCTAATATTATCTAATGTTTGAGATCGGGTAACATCATATAGTAAAAATGCTGCATTTGCTCCTAAACAGTATGTAGGGAGTAAAAATCTAAATCTTTCTTCTCCACCGACATCCCACAATTGAAGTTTCACGAGTTTATCTTTTAACTTTATGGTTTTGACATGAAAATCAACCCCAATTGTCAATCTTTCGCTAGGATTGAAAAGATTGTAGCAGTATCGTTTTGTAAAAGAAGTTTTACCAACGGATGCGTCACCGAGCAATAAAATCTTGAAAGTATAATCGTAACTAACCATACAACCAACTCTATTTTTTTATAACCCTTCGTTTAGTTTTAGCATCAACTAACCATATTAATAAAACTCAACATATTTAAAAACAATGCAAAAAGAAAATAGTACAAAAATTTCTTGAAAGAGCTCGGGAGAAGATTATTTATATAACTTTAGAAAACTATTCTATCTCAAATATTTCTTTCAGATTTTCAGAAATGATGGGATTTAACTCTTTATTTAGATGTTTTTTCAATTCATTATGGATAATGGGATTATCGATGTGTAGAGATAAGAATTTTATCACGCTCCACCTTACAGAATCGTCAGGATCGTCTAAAAGCGGAAGAAGGAACTTTAAATATCGAACATCATTGTTTTCTTTTATTTTCATTACTGCTCGTGCCCTAACAATAAAATCTGGGCTATAAATTTGAGGTAACAAATGATATTCAACGGTTCCATCTTTTATAAAGCTTAAAATAAATTGGAATAATTCCTTCTTGAAATTATGAGTTTGGTCTAGCTCATTAATAATATTTTTAATTGTTGTTTCAGGCACTTTATTTCCTAATTTTAATAGGCTTTCAAAGGAAATGAAAAAACTATCCGAAATATCGTATTTCAGATAATCTAATAGCTTTTTAATAATTTTGTCGTTAACTTTTGAAACTTCCACTATATCATAATTATTACTTTCTGCGAAGTGTTTATCATCCCCTAAATTTTTCACACTATCCACTCAATTAATTTTTAACTTAATTATAGTTATAAGTTACACAATTACCCTTATATATTATATTATTAAAACAAAAATAATTGACTTAATTCCGAATTAATTTTCCGATAATTAATTTGAAGTGAATGTAAAAATAATTCATTAATAATTATAAACTATCAGTGAAAGATTTGAAAGATTATTTAGAAAATATCAAAAGTCTTGCCATATTTCAATTTCCATTCAAATTAAACTGTTAACATTGTTATAGAAAATGTCTTGCTTTTGATCATTCGTAATGGGCAAACATAAAATTTTGTCAATTTCAAGTTTTATTGGATTAGTAACTGGAGCATCTGAGCCAAATAAAAGCCTTTTATGACCAATTGTTTTAATTAAGGAAAATAAAGCATATGGAATTGAACAAGACGTTTCAAAGTATACATTTTTGTATTGTTTTAGGGTCAGTCCAAAGTCAATGGCAAATTCCATTGATAAACCAGCGTGTCCAACTATTATTGGTAATTCGGGATAGTTTTTTGCTAGATTAGCTATATCTTTACTGCTTATCCCTCCAAACGCTGAAAACTTGGGAGTAAAATGAATAAATATCGGAAATTTCTTATTAAAATCCTGCATAAATGAAACTAACTTTAATATATCTCTTGGTATTTTAACTAAATTAATGCCTGAATGCACTTTAACGCCACAAAACCCATTTTCAAAGTGTTTTTCTAATATTTTATAGTTGAATTCTTCTTGTTCAGGTTCGATTTTAGGATTAAACCAAAAAAATTTATAAAATCTTTCTGGATCCCTCTTAGATATATCGATAACATCTTGATGATCTAATTGACCTTTTGGCATTAGTTTTCTTAAATTTTCGAATACTTGTTTGACCCGATCCTTCTCGGTATCTCCATCTTTAACATTAGCAGCATCCTTAGTGTAAATCTTAGAACTTGCTGATCTATTTATCGTTGTTATTATTGCCTTCTCGACATTGAAGGTATCTAAGTACTGCAATAGGTCTTTATCTTTTCCAAGGAATATTCCGTAGGTGTGAAGATGGGCATCGAAAATTTTGAAATTATGTTTTGGTACGATAAATCACCTTAAAGTTATGTCATATAAATGTGTAAATCATTAAAACTCTTTCATTCATAATTTCTAAACTCAAGAGCAGCGTCAAACATAGCTACAATGTTTTGAGGAGGTACTTCAGCAGTTATATTATGAATATTAGAAGCTACAAAACCTCCCCCAGGTTTTAAACACTCAAAATTCCTCTTTACTTCTTCTCTAATTTGTTTAGGAGTTCCGAAAGGCAGTGTCTTCTGAGAGTTACACAATCCTCCCCAGAACGACATAGTGTCTCCAAATCTATTTTTTAAAGAACAAGGTTCCATATCAAAAGCGCTAATTTGTACTGGATTAACGACATCGTACCCTATGTCGGTAAAATGAGGGATAAATTGGGATATTGAACCGCAAGAATGATAATTAATTTTGGCATCTGTAATTTCATGTATCTTATCTGACAGTTTCTGTTCTAATGGTTTAATCATCCTTTCATAAAGTTTAATGCTCATTATAGGTCCTGCTTGCTCAGCAAGGTCGCCATTAATACAAATTACATCTAAGTATTTTCCTACTTCGTTTACAAACGTATTAACATAATCGATCCAGTATTTTAAAAGCTCTTCCATGGCTGAGGTTATAACTTCTGGCTTAGTTCTCAAATATCTTAACGTTTTGGTGAATCCGAATAAGAAAGTACAATATTCGTAAACGCAACCTACAGGAGATGTTGATAATGCAAATTCAGTCTCGTCATGCAATTTTTTAGCATGCTCTTTTAATCCTTTGAAAGGTGTTCTATCTCGACCATCAGGCCAATTATAATCTTTAACTTCTTTAACCGTTGTGAAATCCTCAAATGGGTGAATAACTGGATCGTAATATAAGATATCTTCCAAATCTTTTTCAGCTTTTTCTCCCCAGAATACATCAAATTGATCATAAAGGCCTACATACTTGTCCTCGTATAATGGTTCCATATCTTGAACTCTAACCATCCCACCCAACGGTTGAACATATCTTACATCGATTCCAAATCTCTCTAAGATTCCATCGCACGGTTGCACGATTTGTTGTACGAAGTCAGCATATTGGATGTTTCTGTCTTCGATTTCAAGATAAGCTAACAAATTTTTATATGCCTTAATATGTATGCTTGATTGATTACCTCCCAAATCAATTGGTACTTTATCTGGTTCCTTATGATTTAGGGTAACGTTTACTCTTTCTCTAGAATTCATTACTGGTAAATTACCTTTAATATAATTTAATTAAATTATCTAAGCTTATTGCTTGAAATTATCTAATAATAATAAATTTTTAAATATTAAAAATGAAGAGTATACTATATTATTTAATAATTTAAATTTAATAAGTTATAAAATGACGAAATCTATTAAAAAACTTGAAGAGAAAAAAGTACATTCTCGATTAGGGCATTTTTTGTATTCATTGGGTGCAATACCATCAGCACTACCTTATAACATGGTTGGATCTTGGTTATTAGCGTTTTATACGCTTCCTATGAAAGGAAGACTTTCGCTTATTGAATTTGGAATTCTTTTTATGATCTATGGTGCTTGGAACGCGATAAACGACCCTCTAATTGGCTATTACATGGATAAATTAAAACCAAAAAAAGGACGTCGTGTGCCATGGATCATCTACGGCACAATTCCCATGACATTAGGCTTTATAGGATTATGGTGGATTCCATTTGACGAAAAGGGATTAGTTTTTCTTTACGGATTGATAATGCTATTTATTTTTGATACGGGATTTACAATAAATATGACCGCTTGGAGTGCCTTATATACCGAAATGTACGAAGATGAGAACGAACGAGCTTCAGTGGTAGCTATAAAAGACTCCATAGCATTTTTATCCTCAATGATTGGCATTATGATCCCTACTATGATAGCTGCTGCATTAGGTAGTTGGGCAATAGCAGGGTTGATTTTGGGGATAACGATCCCAATAACAATGTATCTTTCTCTTCTTGGCACCAAAGAAAGAGAAGAGTTTCAGATTGATGAACCTCTACCAATACTTAAGGCATTTATAGAGTCTGTTTCAAATAAACCTTTTGTAATCGGCTCAATAACCTATGCCTTAATCGATTTTTGTTTTGGCTTTACCATGATGATCCTTCCTCTTTACGCTAAATTTATTCTTCACATAGAAGAAGGAATGGAGGGTTTTGCTATGATTGGAGTTGCGCTAGGAATAATTTGTGCAGTGCCTTTATGGTGGAAAATTTATTCAAAAAAGGGACCCAAATTTGGATTAACCTTGTCTATGATCATCTTTTGCGTTGGAATGGTGCCCCTCTTTTTAGCAGAAGACTTTGTTAGCCTTACTGTTATTGGATTACTTCCAGGAGTTGGAATTTCTGGCGTTTTAATGACTGAGCCCGTGATTTCTGCCGCTATAGATTATGACGAAATTAAAACGGGAAAAAGACGAGAAGCTACATATGGAGGAATTGGCGCCTTTATAGCTAGGCTATCCATGATATTATCTGCTGTTGCTTTAATAATTGTGCAATTAATTAGCGGATTTAATCCCAATTTAGAAACTCAAACTCCTGAAGCTTTAGTTGGATTGCGATTTTCAATGTCTATAGTTCCAGCAATAGGTCTATTAATTGCTTTAATTACTTTTAAATTATATCCTCTAAATTTAACGAAATTCACTGATCAACAAGAAAAATTAAAAGAACTCCATCAAGCACGCTTGGATAAAGTAAAAAAATAAACAATATTAAAGTTTTTAAATTTCCTTTGGTTCTTCTCGAGGCAAGCGTTCTTCTACTGGAAGAAGTAACTGATTCATATGCGGTTCTGTTTGATACCAGTAGGCTGTTGAAGAAAAATCGTCAGATCGCTGATTAGCATGGCCGTGCTCAATTTTGATCTTAATATTTTTGTGAAAATATACAGGATCTTCAATGTGATACCGATAATAAGAAATTTTACCACTCCATTTGTCACCACCAGGCATTGTCACACCAAAATAAGGCGAGCAATAATACTGTGAAGGGCACCAAGCACCACAGAAGTAATCTTCTGTACCAGTACCATACAAAATTGTTTCTTCGTCATCAATTACTATGTAATCATCTCCTTCTCCAGGCCACCAAAAATCATTCGTTGAGGTGTTCTCAGTTGTCATTAAATTATGTATATTTAAGTGACATCCAACGAAATGGCCTTCTCCAGTCGCTTCAAGTATAACATAATCACCTTCGTGTGTTGGATTTTTTTTAAGAAAACGCTCTACTTTTTTGCCTGTACCATAGGGTTTTCCGTCGCATGGATTTTGTCTGTTCCAAAAAGCATGAAATCGTCCAAGATCAGCTGGAAGGTTTCTATGTTCTTCATAATCTATATAAAAATATAAAACAGTCATAATATCTGATTCATTTTCAACTTCTATTTTAGCTCGAGTAGCAAACGGCATCGGGAAAAAACAATTAAATCCTTTACCATCGTTTGGACCGTTAGCAAACGGGAGACTCCAAAAATTTACAGTCTTACCATGCCCTATTCCGAAAAAATCTCCGATAGGAACTTCCACGGAAGGAGACTGTTCACCATCCCACCACATTCTTAAAACCAGTTTGCGAAGATAATCAGGATCAGAAGACGCTATAGTCATCCATATATGCTTCATTATTCCAGCTCCTTGGATATCACAAATCTGATAAGTCTCATTAGGTTTTAGTTGAATATTATCCATATTTGCTCCCGTCTTATCGTAACTGGAAACGCGCTTCCTCTTTATATCCTTTCTTATTTGAGCTAAATTATTCAGAGAATTCATTCCAATTTTCATGTAATTTAAACCCTTAGTTAATAATTTTAATCGAACGTACGGATCATATTACTAAATATTGATAAAAATAAATTTATATTGGTTTCTGAATTTCTCAATTAAATAGGCTAATAGGAGAGGAGACTAAAATTTCTTCAAGTGGAGGATTCGGGAGACATACAAAGAATTTATTAATAGTTGTTTTGATGTCTGTTGCTTTCAGAAGTATGGGGATGAGCATCGTTGAAATTGGATTGCCTTCATTCGTTGTAAGAGTCGCCGGATCTCTCACATCTTATGGAATTATAATTGGCACATTTTCAGTGACTCAGTGTATTTTTCAATATCCTTATGCAGCTGCTTCAGATAAATTAGGTCGTCGAAAAGTAGTCTTATTCGGGATGCTAATATATCTTATAGGAACGCTTTTAAGCTTTACAGCTCAAAATGTTTTACAGATGATCCTTTACAGAGCAATTCAAGGAGCAGGAGCTTATACATCGATTCTTCAAGCAGTTATCGGAGATATTTACAAAAAAGATCAGCATAGTAAGGGAATGGGATATTATACTTTGTACATGAATATTGGTTACTTCTTGGGTTTTATATTAGGAGGGTATATATCGGGTTTCTTAGGATTTCGGAGCATATTTTTAGTACAAGGCTTATTAATCTTATCGAGTATGATAATTATTTTTATTGTTCTAAGAGAAGATAACAGTCTTGAATCAACTAAAGGTCAAAAAAAGAATATGGAATTCAATATAGCTAATATAAAGGTACTCCTTAAAGAACGTCAATATGTTTTTACGCTTTTACTCAATTGCGTGAGATGGTTTTTATTTGGGTTTATCACAGCGTATCTGATATGGGTTTTTCAAAATAATGACCAAGGATTTGGTTTAAGTGAAATAATTTCAAGTTATCTGATGTTGGGAATTTTAGCACTCTATGTTGTGTTTATTTTTATTGCCAATAGGCTACTAATTAGATATGGTCCTCGAAAACTGATGATGTCAGGACAAATTATCGTAATGATTTTCGGAATTCCTTTCTTTTTCCATGCGTTTGTATTAAACCTTATAGTGTTTCTAATTGTTGTGTCATTTATAGGAATAGGTATTGCTCTATTCGATCCTGCAGGGAATACGCTTCTATTAGAAGTGATTGAAGATATTGAACCCGATCTAAAGGGTTCAGGCATCGGATTTAATAACGCGATTGGGTTTTTCTGTGGAGCAATAGCCCCAATGATTATGAGTCCTTTAGGAGAGACTGATATTTTTGCTCCCTTCTACATTATACTTGGTTTGATGATTATTTCTATTATTATTACTTTCACTCTGGTCGATAAAAAGTATTAAGTTTTTAAGTCTCTCCATCGATTTGAACAAAAACCTTTCTATTTCTAGGACCATCGTATTCTGCAAACATAATCCCTTGCCAAGTTCCAAGCATTAATTTTCCGTTGTGAATTAGCATTTCAATCGAAGATCCTGTTAACGAACATTTAATATGCGCATCAGAATTTCCTTCCATATGCTTAAAACTATACCCTAAGCTTCCCCCTTTTGGAATTAATTTGTTTAAATAATTAACAACATCCTTCATGACAGATGGATCTGCGTTTTCGTTAATTGTAATACCCGCAGTAGTGTGTGGAACAAAAACTCGGCAAACTCCTTCGTTAATGTTAGAATTTCTTACAATTCTTCTTATCTCATTTGTGATCTCAAGTAAGATTTCTCTTTGTGGAGTTTTAACTCTAAATTCTTCGAATACAATCATTATCTCACCTTTACCAAGAAGTATAAAATTAAGCTAATTATTAAAAGTACCATGTTTTCCTTTCCCTTTAGAGAAAGCATTACTCCCTTCAAGAAACTCTTCGCTTTCAAGCGTTTTTAAGCCTAATTCAAATTCATTTGCCATCGCATCTTTAATACTCAATCCAAACTGTTCATAGGAAGAAATGCGATCGTTTCTCATGCAAGTCTGCGGGAATGCAGCAATTTTTCTTGCCAATTTTTCTGCTTCTATTCTAGATTGCCCGTTATCTACAATTCGATTAGCCAGTCCCCATTCATATGCTTCTTCGGCGTCTACAGAACGCCCAGTAAGAATCATATCCATAGCACGACTTAGACCAATAAGCCTTGGCAATCTTACCGTACCCCCATCTACAAGGGGTACTCCAAATCTACGACAAAACACTCCAAATATCGCGGTTTTTTCAACTACGCGCATATCACACCACAAGGCAAGTTCTAAGCCACCAGCAACAGCATAACCAGCGATAGCTGCTATAACTGGTTTTTTTAACCTCATTCGAGTCGGACCCATTGGTCCATCTCCTTCTTTTTCTACTTTATTTCCTCGTCCATCCGTAATCGCCTTTAAATTAGCACCCGAACAGAAAGTACCATTGGCACCCCATAACACAGCAACTAAAGCTTTTTCATCTACATCGAATTCTCTAAAGGCAGAACTCAGTTCTTGAGCTGTAAACCCATCAACTGCGTTTTTACTTTCGGGATTATTAATCGTAATTGTAAAAACAGGATAATCCTTCTCAATTAATACTACCATGTAATTTAATAGATTTAGAAGATTGATAAATTTAATTTAGGGATAAAATTTTGGTTTTTTATCATCTACACCATTTTTGAATTATTGGGAGTTATAAAATATGAGCGCTCGTAAAAGAGTAATAAAAGCATTAAATCACGAAGAACCGGACCGCGTACCACTATTTTGTCAAATTCTTATGCCGGGATTTGAACGAGAACTCCTAAATTATTGGGGAGATTCTTATACAAAGGAGAGGAAATACAAGCTGTCATATAGAAATTTTAATTTAGAATATAAACTTGGTTTTGATATGTCGTGGGGTTTCGACTCGTTTCCAAGCTTCATTCCCCAGAAGCACATGCAAGAACATCCTTTACCGAAATTAGCAGATAACGATAAATATATTGATTTTAATGGCAGAATTTTCTTAAAGCAAGATAAAGATGATATGGGAGTAGCTTATTATCTGAAAAATTACATTGATACTGAAGAAAAAGCAGATTATTTTCACGATACTTATTTCGCTATAGAATGGGAAGAAGCTCCAGATTTTGCAAGACACATTAACAAAAGATTAAGCAAATTTCCTACCGATGAGTTTGTACCATGTTGTCATCTTGAACCAATTTTAGAGCCTCTTTGGCAAGGTTTAGGTTTAGGATTATTAATAAAATTGATAAGGAAAAACAGAAGTAAAATTAAGCGTTTCATTGATCTACGAGCTAAAAAATTAATTGCAGCAGCAAAATTAAACGCAGAAACGGATTTCGATGTTTTCTTCATATGTGATGATACTGCCCTAAAAAATACTACTATGATAAACCCCAAATACCATCGAGAACTTATCATTCCCGCGTATAAGCAGGCGGTCCAGATTTTAAAAAAAGCGGGTAAATACGTGTGCTTCCACTCAGATGGGTTTACTGAACCATATTTTGAAGGGCTGATTGAAGCAGGCTTTAATGCTGTTGAATCCTTAGAACCCATGGCAGGTATGAACTTAAAGCATTTGAAGGAAGTATATGGAGATAAGCTATGCTTAATCGGGAATATTGATGTTTCACAATTATTGCCTTACGGTACTAAGGATGATGTGGTAAAAGCAGTTAAAAAATGTATTAGTGATGCCGGTAAAGGTGGGGGATATATGCTAAGTGCTTGTACGGACATTACCAATTCATGCAAACGTGAAAATGTCTTAACGATGATCTCTGCGACAAAGAAATACGGGGAATACCCATTAAAGTTATGAAATGGGATTTTGAAAACTAAATCTAATAAAAATACAAAATAAAAAAAATAGTTTAAAAACCAAGTTCAAGTAGCTTGGCTTTGTTTTCAAGAACTTTCTCTTGTGTAAGTGGATAAAATTTCCAAAAGAGCAAAGTACCCGTTAAGATGAGCAACGCAGGGATAACTCCTAGAAGGAAACGAATTCCCCATTGGACAAGTTCTACATTTGCACCAGAATTAACTAAAGCTGTATAATCTTCTAGTCCTGCATTAAATCCGGTGATAAAAAATACCAATGTTATTAATGCTTCGTCAATAAAGGCTGTAGCGAGTCCTATTACCGCCCAAGTACCAACCATAATACCTTTCTGGTTCTTCCCAGTTCGCACAACAAAATCATCTTGTGCGTTCGAATATAATACAGGCATTCCAATAGTCCATACGCATCCATTGCTGAAACCAACAAGAAACAGGATAATCATTAACATAATATCTCCTTGGAAAAAGGTCGTTGGCATTGTAAGGGCAACTAATAATAGGCTTCCGATAATGTAGGTTTTTTTATTGTTATTCATTTTCTTAAGAATTTTGAGCCAAACTGGAATAGAAATTAATGATCCCAAGAGAAAAAGTGCGAGAAATGGGATCATTGCATCCGGATCATTAGATTTGAAAATAAATGTTACTAAGTATGCTATCATTCCAGTCATTATCGAGGCAGTAGCCGAGAGCCATAGAACGTAATGAATAAAGAGAGACAGAAAACTTTTCTGTTTAATAGCTAGCCATACACCTTTAAGTACGTGCAGTCGTTCATAATCTCTAGAATAATATCGATCAATAATGATCTTATCCTCCCGAGCACCCTTCAAAACGAACATTAAGCCAAAGATTATCGCTATTAAAGCAATAATTGCTGCCATAACGGCGTATGATAAAATTGTGGCTCCAAAAAACAATAGAAGCGGTGGAATCATCATTCCAAGGACTTGTGCGATCATGTCAAAGAAACCCCAAGATCCTGCACCTTTCCTTCTTTCTGCTTCCGTTCGAAATTTATCTGTACGAAGTATAGCTGTATGGACATCAACAAGCGTAGCAAATAAATCAAACACGAACAGAGAGAGTAAAAGCCAAAGCATCACTGGCAAAGGATCTATTAGTATATTCTCGGCATTCCTTGGTAGATCTGGAGGAGAAAATATCATGATTAGAGACAATGCTTCCGGAAGAAAAGCGATTGCTATCCACGGAAAGCGTCGACCCCATTTTCTTGTCCACTTAAAATTTCGATCGGTTAGCCACCCTATTAAAGGATCGTTAAGACCTGCCCATATTGTGTTTATAGCAACGACAGTCAATATCCAAACTGCCTCAAGACCCACAACTGTATGATAGAAAAAAAACATGAAAAGGTTCATTGTTGCTGTTGGAATTGTCCATAGGATATTGTACGTACCAAAAGATAGAAAAGTAAAAAAAGAATGTCTTGAAGTACTTTCTTCATTTTCAACCATAAAAATCACATATTTTTAATATTTAGATAATTTTATTTGTTAATTTTTTATAAAAAATTTTGATTAATACTAATCAACTTTTCTTTTTTTAAAGATTTCCCTTTTATGCGGATAGTTATACTAAAAATGACAAGATACACAATAAGTTCAAACTTGACACAACATTACCATTTAAATGGTACTAAGTATGAATAATTCTAAGAATCAATAAACCTTTCAATAAATTATAGCTAAATTTAAGTAAAGAAATGACGGATTATACTTTAGAAAACCAAAATTGGGAGTTAAAAGTTCAAAATAGGGGTGATCGAGGATTTTGCTATATCCTTTATAGCAAAATTGATAATACAGTTTATGCTGACGAAGAATACCATTATAGAATTTTAACGTCTAGTAAAAAAGGATCTCGTTACGCTTATCTACTTCACTTAGGATCAGAATATAAAGCCAAAAAGTTGTCTTCAAGAGAAATCCGAAAAGAAGGCAAGGAAAGATTAATTATCGAAGGAAAATTTGAAGAAACTAATATTGTTATTACTCACGAATTCTTTCTTGAAAAAGGAAGCCCGTGGTTAGATGAAAAGATCACATTGAATAATCGTGGAAGTAAAAAAGTCAGAATAGGATTGATCAATTTAGGATTTAAGAAAGCTTTTTTCAAGCAATACTCTGGATGGATTGACCACTTAGACGAATATACTTTAACAGCCATTCCAACTCGAAGATATTTTGGGTATGGAGATGATCGAAGAAAAGAGAATTTTAGTGCTAATGATATCTTGTTTCGAGCTTGGGTTGAAATGGAAGCAGATATGCCCGGATTTTGTGCTGAAGGGTGGTTGTGGGGTAATGAAGAAGGTGGATTACTCACATGCAAATACAATCCGTCTCAAATGGAATATTCTCGATTTCATAGACTTCCAACCACATTACCTGGAAGAGGTGCTGAGAATGTTGATATCGTGTTCGGAGGAGTTTCCTTATATGAGGGCAATCCGGAGCTAGCTACAAGCTTAAGCCCAGAAACTAGCTACTCATTTGGTGTTACCAGGTATGCTATATACCAAGGAGATTATAAAGAGGGATATTATCTTTATAGAAGTCATCTGGAGGAGCATGGGCATAAATTTAAGCCCGATTACGATCCTCCCGTTCATTGGAATGAATTGTACAACTTAGGATGGGTATCCGAGAAGACTGGGTTTTTTGTAAAGGATGTTGAATTTGAAGCTTATACTTTAGAACAATTATATGAAGAGGCCGAAATAGCTCGAGATATTGGGGCTGAATGCTTGTATTTAGATCCGGGGTGGAATATAGCTTTAGGTTCTTCCATTTGGAACAAGGAGAGATTTGGGTCTTTAAAGAAGTTCTCACAAAATATCCATGAGAAATACGGATTAAAATTAGCGTTGCATCTTATGATGAATTTTGAGGGAGAGGACGGACCCGACGAATTTTACTTAAGAAGCAAAACGGGAATAAAAGTTGTAGCAGATCCCTATATAAATCTATTTAGTTTATGTGCTAATAATCATTGGGTTGAGGAAAAAACTCGTAGGGTGTTAGAGCTCGCAAAGGAGGGAATAGACTTTTTCATGTTTGACTTTACTGATTTAGCAACATTTATGGTGGATAATATCGGTTGTTTCAGTAAGGATCACGGGCATGAGGTTCCAATGCTAAGAAATACACATGCTGAAAACATTTTCAAAGTCATCCAAAATGTAAAGAAAAAGTTTCCCCATATTCTTATAGAAGCTCACACCAGAGGAGTAATACCACGGCATCCGTTATATTACCAACACAACCTTCCACATAGTTTTGATGAAAATTGGGGCTTTGAATGCATGTGGAATTCAATGCATGATTTATTGTCTGGGAGGGCAACACAGCTTTTTGAATACAATTTAGCTTATTCAATTCCCTTATATTTACATATTAATGAAAATAGCGATAATGAAAACATGCTACAATTCTGGTGGTACGCTTCTCTTGCTAGACATTTAGGAATTGGTGGTTTAAAAGATAGAGATAGTCCAAAATACAAAACCTTAAAGGATGCGATGATACTTTATAAACAAAATAAGTCCTTCTTTACTCGAGGTAAATTTTACGGCATTGATTACAACATTCATCTTCATGTGAGTGAAATTGATAAATCTGGAGTAATTACAGCTTATAATTTAAGTAGTCGAGTCCAGAAATTGGATGTTCAAATCGACCTTATGAAATATGGATTGGAAGTTAGTAGTGTAGTCATCTATAGCGGATTAAATCAGAAGATATCGAGTGGAAAATTAAACATAAAATCAGAAAGTATTTCTCAATTTGAGGTTGAAATTCCTCCATTATCACCGATAATCGCAATTCTCCAAAAATAGCTTATATTCTCATTTGAAGGCAATTTCTAATTTAAATTTAAAGGATATTTTCGATATTTTTCAATTGCATCTCTTAACACCTTGAGGTTTTCCATAGGAGTAGTCAAGATATTGTGGGATGGACCTACAAAATAACCACCGTTATTACCTGCTGCTTTTACGCAACGTTTTACCTCCTCTACTATATCCTTAGGCGATCCAAAGTTAAGAATCCGACTTGAATCTATTCCTCCCATGAAACTTAATCTATCGCCAAGAGTTTGCTTCAAGTAAGTTAAATCAACACCTGCAGCAGGTTCAAGTGCTTGAATACAATTAAGTCCTGCTTCTGCCATATGAGGTAAGTTTTTATCAACATATCCACAAGAGTGCTGAACGATAAACATTCCTCGTTGCTTACAAGCGTTATACAATTTTTTATAACAGGGAAGAATAAACTTTTTAAACTGCTCAATTGATAATATCGACCGTCCTTTATAACCTAAATCGTCTGAATAGAAAATAATATCTACACCAGCTTCATGAACGCGCTTAATAACTTCTATGTTTAATTTAGTATACTCGTTGAGAACCTCATGGATAAATTGGGGATTCTTTCGCATATAATAGGCTACACGACTCATTGTCATCCCTTCAAATAACGATTCATGAATTGCGATAGGTACGAACGCCATCGGATATAAATACTTTTTTAGAGAATCCACATATCCATCCCAAATTTGGGGTGTATAGTTAAGCTTATCATTGACCAGCTCTGATGGTTTTCCATATTTATCCCAATAATGATGCACTATTTCCGGAGTTCGAAAATGTCCATCTACGTACCACAGATAAGCTAAACCCGTATCAACTTGCTTAACCATTTTCCATATTCTTCCGTCCATCGCACTGATCATGCACTCTGGATATTCTGGAGGTGCACGTTTTGTGGGTTCTTTGTATTTTTTGGGGCCCCATGGATCCATTGAATGGCAATCAACATTCCAGAATCGTAATTCAGTAATATCTCCTGCCCAACAATATTTTACCCTAGAGAAATCATTCTCTATGAACATTTTATTTTTGTTGTATTCATCAGTTTTTAGAAATCTTTGATAAGAACTAGCACTAAATTCAAAACCCAGATAATGGACGGGGAGCATATCAATATTATCGTCGAGTTCTAAAGTCCTAATCACTCTTTCTCTTTTTGATAAAGTCATGATAAATGTTCCTATTATTATAGTAATGTAAAAAGAAATTAAAATTTAAAAATTAAGCCCCTTTTAACAATTTATATAAAATTGTAGAAAATTGTTGACTATATCGTATGAGATTTGGAATTTCACCTATGACTTATGATCTATTAATTGATGGTATCCTTGCCAAAAAAGGGTTGGAAGGAATATCAGAATTTCAATTTTCTGACTTGGTTAAGAGAGCTGCCAAATCTGGTTATCAACATTTTGAAATTGAGTTGGATTTGTTCCAAGTTTTTCCGATTCCAATGAATAATCATCAAATTAGAATATTACAAGACATTAAAAATGAATATGACATAACTTATTCGGCTCATCTTCCTTTCTTGAGCCTAGATCTTGGAGGTCCAAATGAATTCATACGCGAAGGAAGCGTTAATGCTATAATTCATGCTTATAATTCTATTATAGAACTTGAAGATGATGTCGATGTCTTTATTTTGCATCCCACCGGCGAAACAGTCGCAAGCGTCATTAATTTTATTGAAAATCCTCAGATTCAAGCAATTACGGCGGAGTTATTCAGCAATAATGCTATACAGAGTATTGAAAGATTTATAGAAGAAACAAGTATAAATAGAAGTAAAATCGCAATAGAAAATATTGAGTTTCCTTTTGAAGCAACATTAAAAATTATAAAAAAGTTGAGGACAAAGCTTTGTATAGACACGGCACACTTTCTTGGTGGCTTCTCAGGAAATCACGATCTCCTCGAAGTTACTAAAAAATATTTGGATAAAACAGCTGAAATACACCTTCAAGATTACGACGATAAGAGTTTATTCTCTGATCATAGCGCGTTAGGAACTGGAAAAAATTTTCCTCCCGAATTTTTAAATCTGATATACCAGAAGAATTTTAATGGTCCTGTTGTTTTCGAGTTGACGAAGGATGAAACGATAGAATCTATCGAATATATAAGAAAAAATGCTCCTCAGATAAATATACCTAAGGTTGAAGATCAACCCTTCTATTAGAGGTTTTAGAGTAGCTTTAATTGAGCATCAAGTTGTTTAATTTTAATCTTTAATTCTTCAAGGTTTTGCCGTTCTTTAGCAACTAATTCTTTTGGAGCTCGCTCAGAAAATTGACTTTGGAGTTTTTTCTCGATTTTATTAGCTTCCTTTTTAGATTTCTCTAACCCAGTTTTGATTCTTGCTTTTTCTTTTTCTATATCGATCGTGCTGGGCAAGGGAACAAACGCGGGTATTCCACTAAGCACTATGCTGGCTGATGGGTGAGGGGGCTCGACTTTTTTATCTATAATGAATTTGTCTTCGTCAATAAATGCCATTTTAACTAACTCGTTCCGACACAATTCAAACAATTCTCGATTAGTATCTGTTTCTATGAGTAATGGCACAAGTGTTTTTAACGGAATTCCAAAATCGTGTTTCACACTTCTTACTTCCCTCACAAAATCAGCCATGAGAATAAAACTATCTTCTATAGTTTGATCAATGAATGATTCTTGTGCTATCGGCCAAGGAGCATACATTATTGTGGGTGTAGTTTTAAGGTTGTCTGGAAGAGTTTGCCATAATTTTTCAGTGATGAATGGCATAACAGGATGTAATAATTTATAGAACGTTTCTAGTACATGGAGGAGGATCGCTTTTTGAACATGTTTATCAGAATAACTTTCATCGTATAGAAAAATTTTACTCATTTCAATATACCAATCGCAAAATTCATTCCAAAAAAACGATTTTAATTCTCTCGTCATTCGTAAGTAATCATAATTATCCATGTGGGATTGCACATCTCTAATCACTGAGTTCAATCTTGATAGAATCCATTTATCGGGAAACTTTAGCTTGTCCAAATCGATTTCATCCATTTTAGGAACTTTCTCATCAGACATAATGTTGGTTAAAACATATCGAGACGCTTGCCAACTTTTATTGCAATATCTGTGAGCAACCTCAATATTTTTCGGATCTAAATTAGTATCTAATCCTGGAACACTATTTGATATATTTACATACCGGAGGGAATCCGCACCATATTCTTTAATAATTACAAGAGGATCATACTGATTAATATTTTCCATAGATTTACTTATTTTTCGTCCTTTTTCATCTCGAATCATACCGTGTAAATAAACGGTATGGTATGGTGCCTGTCCTGTAAGTTCGATTCCCAGCATCATTTCTCTTGCAACCCAAAAGAAAAGAATATCGTAACCCGTTTCCCTAGTATCGGTTGGATAGAAGCGTTTATAATCTGGATGATTGGTATTAGGCCAGCCTAAGGTTGAAAAAGGCCATAAACCACTTGAGAACCAAGTATCTAACACATCTTCATCCTGACGAACCTTAGAACTTTTACATTTAGGACAAGTTGAAACCGCTTCCACATCAGGTTCGGGGCAAATTTCTTCGCCACAATCATCACAGTACCAAACGGGAATCCGGTGGCCCCACCAAAGTTGACGCGATATGCACCAATCGTGTATGTTTTCCATCCATTGAAAAAAACGCAGTTTTTCTCTTTCAGGAATTATGGTTGTCTGACCGTTCCGAACTTTCTCCATTGCAGGTCCAGCAAGTGGCTTTGTTTTCACAAACCACTGAATAGACACGCGAGGTTCAATGGTTGAATGACATCGTTGACAGTGCGGTTCAGCGTGAACATATGGCTCAATTTCGGTTATTAAACCTTCCTTTTCAAGATCATTAATTATTGCTTTCCGACACTCAAATCGATCTAGACCTGTATAAGACTCAACAAACCCAGGGAGGATCTGAGCGTTCTCATTAAAAATGTTTATGAATTCCAAATTATGCTTTTTTCCAATTTCAAAATCATTAGGATCGTGAGCAGGCGTAATTTTTAAGGCTCCAGTACCAAATTCCGGATCGACATATGGATCGGCAATTATTGGAACGGATCGGCTAACAGCAGGGATAATTGCTTGCTTACCAATATATTTTGCATATTTGGGATGGGATTTAATCGTAGCAACAGCGCTATCACCTAAAAGCGTCTCAGGTCTTGTCGTAGCAACAATAATAAAATCTGTAGCACCTTCAGCCCATTTACCGCTTGCCCAAGAATGCTGGGGACCCTTCCAGTCTTTAGTAATGATTGGATATTTGATATACCATAATTGCCCTTGTTCATCAATAGCCTCAGTCTCTAAGTCTGAGATTGCTGTAACGCACCTTCCAGGGCACCAATTAACCATATATTCTCCTCGATATATTAAACCTTTATGATATAATCTGTAGAAGGCTTCCCGGACGGCTTTTGATAAATTGGGGTCTAATGTGAAATACTCTCGACTCCAATCGCAACTTATACCCATACTTTTTGATTGCTCAGTAATTCGGGCGTGGTATTTATGTTTCCATTCCCAAACTTTTTCTACGAATTTTTCTCGTCCTAACTCCTTATGATTTATTCCCTGCTTTAGTAATTCCCTAACAACGACGCTTTGAGTCGCAATCCCGGCATGATCGGTACCCGGTATATAAAGTGTTTCTTTTTGTCGCATACGCTCATAACGGGTCATCAAATCTTCGAGTGAAATCACTAAAGCATGACCGGAATGGAGTTGTCCTGTTACATTTGGTAGGGGAATTGTAATGCAAAATCTTTCAGAATTTTCATCGGTAATTCCCAATTCTTTTGACTTTTCAGGTGCAAAGAAACCCTCTTTCTCCCACCACTCGTATAATTCCTTTTCAATTGTGCGGTGATCGTAAATTTTAGTTAAATCGCTTGTCATAATAATTCCTCGAATAATCTTATATAATACCAGAAATATCTTAAAAATTTCGGATCAAACAGATTATTTTTACCTACATCCGCACTTTTTTAACTAATTCTCTTGTCCAATTTCGAATATCGTCCCAGTTTCTTGTATCATAAACTCCCGGTTCTGTCTCTTTAAATCCCGCGGCGATGAAATTTTCCCTTTCAGCCTCAAGGAATTTTATAAAAATTTTAGACATTTGATTATAATCCCATACTCCACCAAACATCGTCATTGAAATTGGATTTAAGGCATACTTAGAAGCTTTATCCTCAAGATATTTTTTTGTTACCCTCTCAATTTCTTCAAGTTCTCCTTTATATACCATGAGTGCTAGTCCTCCCGAAGACACGAAGATTGCTACTTTCTTTTTCTTGAGGTCTTCATTGTACTTTTTCAAAAATCCTTCCACCTTACTCACCCATCTCTCCATTCTCATTCCGCTTCCAATAATTACTAGTTCATATTCTGCGATGCTTCGGACCTTTTCTTCTTTTACATTGACGATTTTAACAACGAAATCCTCTTCCTGAAGAACCCTTGCGATTTCTTCGACTGTGCTTTTCGTTGCTCCATATCGGGTACCATAAACGATCAAAACTTTATTTTTTTCCATTTTACTTACCTTAAAGTTCTAAAATTATTTCTCATCATTTGCAAATAGAAACGCTTCCAAATGATCTAAATCTAAATAATGAAAAGATTAATTTAACTTGTTTTAATATTTTTTTTATGGAATATAAGGAGGATATTGAAGACGCGAAAGAACGAATGAGTGCGTGGTGGGATCACGAAATCATCGATCGCCCGGTTCTAAGCTATTACTATCCAAAAAAAAGAGGTAAACTTGGTACTTTTTTAGATACCGTAGGTGAAGATTGGACTTTAGCTGAAGATTATGACGCAATTGATAATGCTCTGAATGGATATGAAAGACGAGCTGAAGAAACCTATTTTGGAGGAGAATCAATCCCTTTTTATTTTCCCAATTATGGTCCGGGAATACTGGCTGCAGTATTTGGAGTATCCCCCCTATTTAAAACAAACACAGTTTGGTTCAGTCTTCCTATAAAACCAGAAAATATCATAGAGCATCTAGAAAGTATTAAACTAAATCAAAATAACGAATGGTATTCAAGATTGCTCAGAATAACGGAATTCGCTGCGAAAAGAGCTCAAAAGGATTATTTAATATCAGTAACAGATATCGGAGGCGTTCTCGATGTACTCTCATCGTTTTTAGGACCTACCAATTTAATACTTACGATGAAACGAAATCCTTCTATCATAGATACATGCCGAACAATAATTTTAGAGAAATTGCTAAAAGTTTACGATGATTTACAAGGGATTATCTCGCAATATTGTGATGGATGCAATTGCTGGTTAGGTGTATGGAGTAAAAAAAGATGGTATGCTCTACAATGTGATTTTAGCGCTATGTTGAATCCTAAATGGTTTAATAAATTCGTTTTACCCGATGTTGTCGAGCAAGCTGAGCATATGGATTACGCAATTTATCATTTAGATGGGCCCAACGCTCTGCCTTATTTAGATTCCTTCTTAAAAAAACCGAGTATAACAGGAATTCAATGGGTTCCGGGAGCAGGAAATTCACCGATGGGTTCAAAGGATTGGATTCCCCTATATAAGAAGATACAACAAGCAGGTAAAAATTTAGTTATTGATTCTGCTCCGGAAAATGTTTCACACCTTTATAAAAATTTAGATCCAAAAGGACTGTATGTACGGACGTTTTATCGATCGGAATACATCACCAACCAATATTTACCAAAATTCGCTGGTGGGCTTGAGGGCGGAATAGTGCTTGGTGTCAGGAACTGGTTGAAAGAACAAGGAGAAAATAAAATCTCCAAGGGGATGTTAGATAACTTCTTGCATTCAAAAAATATTGATATAGACAACAAATATAAAAAGGATTTACTCAAAGAAATCTTTAGCAGTTTTTCTAGAATATGGCACTATTAACTTAACTACATTACTGAAACTATTTTTATAGCTTTAACGGATATTTTCGATATTTTTCGATCGCGGCTCGCATCGCCATGATATTTTCCCAGGGGATATTTATGATATCGTGGGAGGGTCCTACAAAATAACCCCCACCCTGACCTGCGACTTTAATGCTATATTTTACATTTTCTACTACATCCTCAGGAGTGCCATACGTAAGAATTCCTGATGAGTCTAAACCCCCCATAAAACATAATCGATCCCCTAAAGTTTCTTTCAAATAAGCTAAATTAACACCCGCGGTTGCTTCTAGAGATTGAATACAATTAAGCCCAATATCTACTAAATCTGGCAAAAATGGATCAACTTTTCCACAAGAGTGAAGAACGACTAGCATACTATTTTTTTTGCATGCTTGGTAAATTCTCTTATGATATGGAAGAATAAATTCACGGAAGACCTTAAGAGAAAAGAACTGGTTCTCCTTATAACCCAGATCATCACCGAAAGTAACGATGTCCACCCCTGCTTCGGCTAGTCGATTAATTATCTCTATATTAACTTTTGTGTATTCATCCATTACTTCATGTATGAATTGTGGATTTTTTCGAATATAATAGGCGAACCGATTAAAATTTATGCCCCCAATTAAGACTTCAGAGGGATTTAAGGGCAAGTTAGCCATAGGATAAAAATAAGGGGCTACTGCTTCTACAAAGCCCTCCCATACTTGAGGATTATACTTAATTCGATCATTTATTAATTCAGTTGGTTTTCCATGACCATCCCAATATTCATGAAGTATCTCTGGAGTCTTAAAAAATCCTCCAACATACCAAGCGTATTCTAAACCAGTATTGACTTGCTTTACTGTTTGATATAATCTTCCATCCATAGTATTAAGACGACAATTAGGATATTCAGGTGGAGCATCTTTGTATCGTATTTTTATTTTAGTTTCTCCAAATGGATCCATCCCCCATAGATCGACATTCCAAAAGCGAGGTTCAGTGAGATAATACTTTTTATTTGAAAATGTACTTATTACCCATCTTTGATATTTCTCTCTTTCACCAGATTTAATAAAAGCTTGGAAAGAACTTCCAGTTTGTTCTAATCCAAAATAATGGATTGGAACCATATCCGGTTCGCCATCAAGCTCGAGAGTTTTGAAAACTCGTTCACGTTTTGATAAAGTCATAGATGATCCCCATATTCTATTGATAATTATAATAATAAATGAAAGTTAAAAAAATACTTGAATGAACCTTGTCTTGAAATACTAACATTTTTAAAATACTGAATAGAATTATGTTTATGAATGACACTGGAAACAATAAGAATGCAAAAAATGATGACTTAGAAGTTGAATCCACACTTACAAAACAAACGACGGGTTCAATGGTTTCTTATGGGATGGCAGATTTATTGTGGCAACTTTTTACTGGAATTTACGGAGGATTATTCTTTTTATTCTGGGAAGTCGTAGTGAAATTGGACATCTGGATTATTACTCTAGCATATACGATATTCGCGATCTGGAACATAGTTAACGATCCTTTTTTTGGATATCTCGCAGATCGCCCGAGAAAGTTTTGGAGTAGACTTGGTAAAAGGTATCCTTGGTTTGTAATTGGAGGTATACCGACAATGTTATTTCTTGCAGCTATTTTTAGTCCCCCTAATTTAGATCCAGTGGATGCTGCATGGATATACTTTGCTTGGATACTGATATCAACATGTCTTTACGAATTATTTTATACCATCACAAACTTGAACCATGTTGCTTTATACCCAGACAAATTCCGGTTAGATAGCGATAGAAGAAAAAGTGGATTCTGGCGAATGTTTTTAGGCATTCTCGGGACGGCAATAGGATTTATTGTACCACCATTACTTATTGATGAGAAAGACGCGTCTTCTTTTACTAGTATGGCTTGGATTTTTGTTATAATTAATTTAGTGGTTTTCGCAGCTTCAATTCCAGGACATCGAGAGAGTAGGTATCTAAAGGAGCGATATGTGAAAGAGCAAGAAACGAAAAAATCTGTCTCTTTCTTCCAGGCATTAAAAATCGTCGTAACCCATAAGAATTTCATGGTAGTTATATTAGTATTTTTAATGGATGGAATTATTGGAGCAAGTTTAACCGCTTCAGTGCAATATGTAGCTCTATATATTCTCGATGGTGAACCGGGCGATTCTATACTGATACTAGCACCGTTTATCCTCGCAGTGGTCGTTTCACTAGTTCCTTGGTATTTAATTTCTCAAAAGATGAAAAATAATCGAAAAATGTTCATACTAGGTGTATTGTTGAACACAGTAGGGTTACTCCCGTTTATGCTCGTCCAAAATACATTAGGTTTCATAATTGCGGCTTTAATATTAGGAATAGGAGGGGGTGCATTTAGAATGGGATCTCATCCCGTTTTAGCTGATGCGATTGATGAAGCCGTGGTTGATTCAGGAAAGCATATTGAAGGAAGTTTTATGGGCGTATACACATTTTTCATCCGATTTTCGTTAATTGCCCAGGGATTAATATTTGCTATTACTCATACATTAACACAGTTTGATCCTCTTGCTTCGAGTCAGTCAGAACTGGCTAAATTCGGAATCCGGATGCATACCGCGTTGATTCCTATGATATTAACCCTCGTTGCCCTCGTTGTATTTATTCTTGTCCACGATCTAAAAGCAGAAAAAACCAGAATAATCAAGGAAAGGCTCAAGGAATTAAATCTTTAAATATCTTTTTTTTCTTATTTTAAGGCTGTAAAGAAATAAAGTAAAAAAAAATATTATTTCAATTTCGTTAGATTTACTCCGTAAAAATACTTCGAAAAAGAAAAAAAGGATAAGTTTTTCTCTTGACCTTTGTTCCAATTTATTAGACTTAAAGATTGCTCCCTTAACGATTTTATTCTTTCATTAATCATCTCAAATATGAATTAAAAAATTCTTTAAATTTTAAAGAAATGAAAAAAATAAGAAAAATAAATATTAAATTATTTCTGATTAGTTAAATATTCATTCATTTCAACGAACGAACTTGTTCTTATGAGAGCTGCTTTAAGGAATTGAAACCCGATATCGTAGGTAGAACCATCTCCACCGATGTGGATTACATAAGGGATTTCACCGCTAAATTGATCCTTTGATTTGAGGATTTTATAGGTAGTACTTATAGCATCTGCGATAGTAGCTCCTGATTCGAAAAGATGATGTACCCAGGGTACTTTCCATGAAGTCACGAAATCTTTTGATGTTGAAACTTCAGAGCAGCTTGTATTGTTTACATAAATGATATTATTTCCGGTCACAGCTGTGGCAGCACTTGCTAATTGGTTTAAAACCATCCCAGCTCCACAACCAGGACATAACCCATGACCAGGATGTAAGTGTTGTTGAGGTTCTAAAGTTTTTCGGTTAACGCGATATACATCGACAGGTTTTTCTGCTCCAAATTGCTCAATTAGACCTTTTAATCTCAAATTTCTTTGTTCAGTAAAATAAATAAGCTCATCGATTTCTTTTTCTAGGAATTGTGGTTTAAATAAATGTCTAAACCGACCCATAGATTTAAGATATTCAACAAATTTCTCTTTATCGATATCTAATCCTCGATAATATGAGAAAGTTGGCACTCCGTCTTTTACTCTTATAGTGTATAGTGGCCAGTAGCCGCATTCAGTAGCTAATTTTGAGATTTTCAAAGCATCACTTGCTCCATGACGCCATCCTCTCATACAATCGGAATAAGATTGAATGAACGCTGAGCCATTAGTTTTTAATGCATCAGCTACTTTACCCATAAAATCATTAGGAAATGCAGGATTAGCCGTTGCTAAGAAAAGTGATTTTGTACCATAGAACGCAAATGGAGTAACTAAATCCTGCTTTACTCCAATCTTTCCAGGTATCTTTTCTCCACCAGGACCAGTAGTCGTTGAGGCATATGGGGGTGTTCCACCTGACTCTTGAATACCTGTATTCATGAAAGCTTCGTTGTCATAATTAAAGAATAATACATTGCATTTTTCATCTCGAGCAAGGATATCTTCAAACTTAATAGTGTTTCGTTCTGGTTGCGACATTTTAGATATCAACCCCCATTATTTTTTCTTTTGATTCCCTTACACCGAGATACATATACAATTTACCTTTCATGTCATTGATAGATTCCATTTTCTTCTTTGCTACATCAAATTCATCTCGTGTTACATCTCTTCCGCCTAATCCAACAATAAAACTTCTGAATGTGGTGCCTAATGGATATAGAGCTGAAGCAATCGACATCGAAAATGGTGGAAGCATACCATTCAAAGAATCAGACTTTTCAAAAATAATCAATTTCTCAATATTGTGTTCCTCTACAATTTTTTGCAGTTTTTCGTGAGGGAATGGTCTAAAAGCTCTAATCTTGATTAATCCAACATCCTTATTCTTGGTCATCCAACTAATTATATTTCCACACATGGAACCCATTGTGAGAAAAGCTGTTTTTGAAGGATTGTCTAAATTATAGGTCTCAATCAAGTTATATTTTCTTCCAGTTGCATTCCCAAACTCTTCAAACGCTTTTTCCATAATTCCTAAAACAGGTTCTTTCGCTTCATCCAAACCTTTTCTCCCTTCCATAAAAAAGCTTGGGGTAACTATACCTCCCCACGTTCCAGGTCTCTTTGTATTAATTGTATGCCTAGGTTTCTTGGGAGTTAATTTTCGAACGATTTCATCAGGTATTAAAGTTAATTTCTGAACTGAATGCGAAATAATAAATCCATCATGTACAAACATAGTAGGGAATAAAGAATTATCCGAGATCATAACTGCTAGGATAGCAGCATCATATGTCTCTTGAACATTTTCAGAAACGATAGTATTCCAACCTAATTCAGAATTTGTTTGAGTGAATTCCCAAGAGTTCCATATTGATAAATTAGGTGAATTAAATGCTCTTGCTGAAATCATCATTGTTAATGGAACTCTCCAACCAACGGCCATAGGTAAAGCCTCTGTCATGAGTAAATACCCTTGAGATGCCGTTGCCGTGAATGTTCTAGCTCCTACTGCACTTGCTGCAGTTGAATAGGATATAGCTGCTAATTCTGATTCTACATTTACAAAAGCTGCTTTTAACCTTCCTTGATGAACTACATCAGATAGACCTTCGACAGATTGAGTTTGTGGCGTAATTGGAAAGGCACAAATAACATCGGGATCAGTTTGAGTAACTGCTCCAGCGACGGCATAATTCCCTATCATAGTAGTTTCAATTGGTTCTTTTATCTCTTTAAAGAATAATTTCATTGGTTCTATTGACATTTTAATTACCTCCTTCTTGATCTTCGGGTACTGCACAAGCTGCAGGTCCCTGTTTCATTTTTTTATCAATTGCATTTACAGGACAAATTTCCAAACAATTTAAACAGGATTTACAATGAAATGCGTCAATTCCTGCCATGTGCCATAATCCATCTTCGCCTTTTTTTCTTATTATAGCAAAATCAGGACAAATGTGCCAACAAAGAGCACAATCAGTGCAGGTTTCCTCATCCCATAATACTTCCCATTCACCCCAAGTACCCGTATTCACTTGGTCGCTTCCTACAGGAATGATTTGTTCATCTCGATACCATACTCCTGCTTTATCCAAGTCCTTATAGCCCGGTAATCCTAATTCAACTTGTTGCCATGGAACTTTGCTGTCAACGGTGAAATCTGGTTCGATTTCCATATCATAAATACATGTTTCTTCAATCGCCTGCTTAATAGCTTGAATATTTTTTCCAGCTAATTCTCCTTTAAACCGCTTCATTATCGCATCAGATAGCTCTTCAAGCGTAAATAGATGAGATACGCGAATTAAAGCCCCTAATATAATAGTATTCGTAATATTTCTCCCTAAAACTTCAAGAGCAATTCGAGTTGCATCTATAGTCGCGATATTTATATCCTTGCGTTTAACTGTATCTTGAATCATTAATTGATCCATCTCCGTATTGACAATTAACCACCCTCCTTTTGGGATACCTGCGGTTACGTCTACTTCAGATAACAAAGAAGCGTCTAAAACAGAAACAAAGTGAGGTCCGTATACCTGTTCGTTTGATCTTACTAGATCGACATTCGCAGAAAGTCTAACATAGCTTTCAGTAGGACTTCCCATACGTTCCGCACCAAATTTTGGCTGACAAACTCCGTATCCATAAAACGCTTCCACACAGAGATTCGAAGCCGTTACACCTCCTTGTCCTCCACGTGCATGGAATCGTAGATTAATTGTATGATCCTTTAAAATTTCTTTAATGTGTTCTGATGTTAACATTTGAATTTTCACATTTTTATTTTCAAAATTACAAATTGTAATAAGATTAGTATTCCAACCAAAAAAAGTTTATTCCCTTTAATCTATAAGATACTATTTTGTGCTGAAATGATAATGTATTTAGGATATGGCTCTTTTACAAATATAATAGCAACAATGGTGTTACTTACTTGGTAAAAAATTCCCATCTTAAAAGTCGTTCTGATAAGATAAGCACTTCCAATGAGGGAAAATTAGACAACGATAACTTTAATGAGCATGAAGATCAAAATAATGTGAAAATGACTCCTGATTTTATTCCGATGATAAGGATTATCTTTTGGAATAGCATGGGATTCTTTTTCTTTTCATTTCTAATCCCTTATGTTACAGTTCAATTATTAGGAGTTTCAAAAACAGAATTAGGAGTCGCCTTTTCAATACAGACCATAGGGGGTTTACTTAGTGCGCCCATAGTAGGTTTCTTAACAGACCGAATCTCAAGGAAAGTGTTAATCCTAATAGGCAGTTTTGGTCGTGCTGCTTGTTATATCCTGATGTATATCGGAATTCTCGTTTCTTCTTTCGTGTTATTTACTGCAGGTATGTTTGTTTTAGGATTTTTTGTTGGATTTTTTTGGACACCATTAGATACATTGATATCTGAAAAATCAAACAAAGCTAATCGTTCTTCTGCTTTTGGAAAACGTGGTGGAATGATCGGAAAAGGAAACGCTATTGGATCAATCATAAGTTTTATAATATTTTGGTTGGCGAATACATTTGTTCCGGAAAATCTCTTTTTAGTTTATTCTCCTCTTATATTATTTGCTGCATCAAATGTATTTGGAGGATTTATTTTCCATGCGAAAGTGGATGAAAATTTAACATTTGATAAACATATATTTAATTTATTTCCATCTTCCGTCGAACCAAGTGTAGTTTCCAAGGAACCAGTAATATCTGACACACCTCTGAAATCCAGAAATAATTTAGCTATTGGATTCTTCATCGGTTTCAGTGTCTTACTCCTTGCTTTTATGACTAGCAACATTAATCAAATGTTAGCGTATCCATACTTTCAAGTGTATTTATACGACGAATTAGGTGTTATAGATCCAACTCTTATAATGATAATCTATTTTCCGAGTCAAATTATCTCACTTTTATTAGCACCTAAATTAGGCAAGATTGCTGATAGAATTAATCTTGTTTTAGGGATGGCTATTGTGAGTAGTTTAGGTGCTTTCGTAACATGGTTAATAATTAATTCAACATCGGGCTGGTTGTTTGGACTTCTTTTACTCTTCGACTCAACTTTTGCGTGGGGAGGTAACTTGATTTTACAAAATATTCTTAGTCGCATATCAAAAATTCATCGTGGAAAGATTTTTGGCGCGGCACAATGGTTAAGCTTATTTGGTGCGGCTTTGGGACCTATAATAGGAGGATTTGCGTATGATAACATAGCTCCATTTGCTCCTTTCCTAATTTCAATATTTATCGAATTAAGTGTAATACCTCTTTACGCGATTGCGATAAAGACCTTAAAACCTTACATGACTGAAAAAGTAGATTTATAACTTTGCATAATCAAGCGTAAAGGCGCTTAACTATTCGACAGATAGCTAAATTGATCCATAAAGAAAGATTTTTATCTTTTCCTTTTAACAATTTCAAGTCCCACATTCCGTTCTCTGATTGTTTATCTCTCAATGTCTCAAGTGCTAATTTTATTTGCGGATGAGTTATAGAAAAACTTAGATTAGAGAGAGAATCAAGCGAAGATACGATGTCAGTCCACCAAAATGGGAATGATACCTTTGTCCAATATTCTACTCCTCTGCGATCGGGGTATTTATCAGATTTAAAGAATCGCGAAGTTAAAAGTTCAGCGGCTGCTTTTACAGACTCATTATTTTTATATTTAGAATGTGCAGCGAATGCTCTAATTACTATCCCAGTCACCATATGGGAGAAGGATTTCTTTCTATTAGGTTCAAATTTAATAGGGCTACTCACGATATCAAGGTATTTGGCGTCATTTGTTCGCATTGCAATAGCCCAACCTCCATCATCCTGACGCATGGATAATAACCATTTAAGAATATTCTCAATGCGTTGATCATTCTCATATCCTGATTTAATTAGCAATTCAGTTACTGCTGCTGTATAATTGGGGCTGTATTGAGTTCCGTAAAATCCCCTAATATCTCCTTCATCCGATTGACAAGAGAAAATATATTCAGCAGCTTTTTTAATCGCCTCATGTCCTCTATTAAAACCATATTTTTCGACGAGAAAACCTAATTGTCTGTATGTTTCAAGAAGATTATAATTTTCTGGCTCACTTAACTTAGTTTTCCACGCAGGATACCTCCAATACCCTTCTTCTTGTTGTTTGCTAATAATCTCGATTGCGGGTTGTAAGGACCACAAATTTTCAATGGATTTAACTTCTTTTTCTAGTAGATCTCGTTTAGTGAAATATAAAATTGCGTCATTTTTACTATAAATAAGTGGAGTTAATGGATCATAATTAAACTTTGTTTTCCAATCTTCCAAATTACAGTCACCCCTTACCTTAAAGAAAAGATTTAAACCAGTCTAATGGAATAGTATTTACAACTTCTTTCAAGAAATCTGGTATTGCTAACACACCTAAATCAGAGATAATTCCATTTAGATATTTTGAAGGTGTTGTATCGAAATAGTAATTATGGACATGAAATAACTTTTTTTTTATTTTTTTACTATAAACCTCATAAATTGGCTTGTCTTCGACGATTATTTCTTGACCAAAATGGCTTTTTAGGTTGTATTTATATGAATCCCCAATCGCGTAAACCTCTTTGTTGTTATCAGCAGCTATACACGCTAAAGGATGACTACCTATTTTGTTTACAATAGAGCCATCTCGTAGTATACTGTCAATACCTAATAGAACAATATCAATCGAATCAATGAATTTTCCCATTGAGGAGTCCGTAATTAGATGAGTCTCAAAATCGGAAGATAATATTTCCGCAGTTCTACGCCCTTCCAGTAAAGGGCGAGCCTCTAGAATATAAAAAGTGAAATTCTTCGTTTTTGCTTCTTTTAAACATTTAATAATTGTTGTACTGTAAGAAATTAACATAACATTCAGGTGCTTTCCCTTATAATTGTTTAAGAATGAATGAAAGTATGATAATAAAACATTTTCCCTTTTTTCCCTCTTTTGAGGAAAGTTAATGTATCTTTCAAGAAGATCTTTTTTAGTGTAGGATTTCAGATCATGAAAGAAATAGCCTATTGTGTTGATTATAGGTGCCATGCTAGGACGTACATTTAGTAATTCCCGAGATAATTCAAGGATGATGTCTTTAATATCCATATACGGGTTTTTTATAGAATCTAACTGAGCTTTCAATATTTCAAGAGCAGCTTTAATTAGCTCACTTGCTCCAGATGTTTTATCTAGATGTAGATCACGAATCATGCGACGAATTGGCTTAGTAAACAATTGATCTTCACCTTGAAAATTAGAGGTTTTTTAACATTTTATGTTATTTTTATCATCTACAGTTATTATATATTTTCTATATAAATCATTTTTTTTTTAATACGAGCGTTTATTCAGTAGCTAGAATTGACTTCCTTCTATAATAATTGTCCTATTTTTCTAGAAACTATTAATCTAATCTTTAATTTTAAAATATCAATGGACATCATAAAGAAAAAAGACATCGTTGTAAAAGATATCTCCTTTATTAATGATATAAGATCAATTGCTATTATTGGAGCATCAAAAAAGAGGGATTATTTCTTTTTAAGGAACCATCAATATGCTTTTAAAGGCAACCTATACGCTGTACATACTAGCGCAGAGGAGATACCTAATTTCCCTAAAGATAAAATTTATTCTTCAATCCTAGAGATTCCAGAAGCGATAGACTTCGCTTTTATCGCAATTCCAGCAAAAAAAGTCTTGGAAGTAATGGATGAATGTGTAGAAAAAGGAGTAAAATTGGTTACGGTTTTTACATCAGAGTTTTCAGATGCTGGAACAGAGGAAGGTTTTGAGTTGGAAAAAGAATTATTAAGAAGAGCTAAAAATAAAGTAAAAATTTTAGGACCGAATGGATTAGGGTTATTCTATCCTAAACTAGGAATTGCTTGGCGTACAGGATTCCCATCAGTTACTGGAAACATTGGATTTATTGCTCAATCTGGAGGAATATGCAATATTGCTATTTATTCCTCTATTGAATTGGGTATTAATTTCTCTAAAGTCTTTTCGTATGGAAATGGTGCTAATTTAGATTTTGTTGACCTTCTCTCTTTTTTAATAAACGACCCAGAAACAGAAATTATATTATGTTATCTCGAAGGAATTAAAGAAGGTCGGATAGATACGCTTAAAGGAATTCTTAAGAATAATACCAAGCCTATAATAGTTCTCAAAGGGGGACAAAGCGAAATAGGAGCTATTGCAGCCAAAACTCACACAGCTTCAATATCGGGGAATAATAAAATCTGGAAAAATTTCTTTCGTCAATATAACATCATCGAAGTTGATTCTTTAGAACAGTTACTTCATACAGCTCGTTTAATTGATTGTTACGGAAGTTTTAAACTACAAAATTTAGCAGTAATAAGTATATCTGGAGGTTATGGAGTAGTTTTAGCCGATTTAATTGAGAAGTCAGGTTTAGAAGTTCCCCCATTTTCCCCTAATATACAAAGTGAGATTTCAAAAAAGTTTTTTATGGTTGGAACAAGCCCTAATAACCCACTTGATTTCGCAGCCCAATTTTTTGCTATAGATACCGTTAAGGAAGTTATTGGTATTGTATTATCAGATAAAAATATTGATGGTTTAGTTATGGATTTACCTGGTTTTTACCTTACATTGCCACCTAGGATAAAAGATACTCAGGCTTTTTTCAATGTTGTTTTTGAGAGCCTATCCTTAGGACACAAACATAATAAACCGTTAATTTTAATTACACATCATCTTACTCGTCCGAAAACAATTAGTAACTTGCTGACTAAAATTAAAGAAAATAAAATAACCATTTTCGGAGATCCACAAGAATTTCTACCATTATTACCAAAAATATCTGAATTCTTCAAAAAAAAATCAAATAAAAAAGTATAAAAAAAAAGAGAAAATTTTTCTCTGAAAGTTGATTACTTATTAATTTTTCTCATCATTTTAGCCAGAATTGGAACTATCTCTTCTACTTCTGCAACAGGGGCTACATTATAAGTTTTAAAGATACCTGGAAGTGCTACTCTCCACATATAAGCATTTTTCATAAATGAATCGACACTATCGCTCTCTATAATTGCTACACCCCAATGTTCTGGAGTCATGTACCAACTTTTTGTTTCCGAGTTTCCAAGATCAATTTCAGCTTCAGCAATTTTTTGATATGCAGTGAACATATCTTCGGGATCTAAATTTGGATTGAATTCATAATATACAATAAACAACATTACAATTTTCACCTTTACTATCAAATCGATAGTAATATAATATATTATCCTCGGGTATAAAAGACTTTACATTTTTGTAAAATAATTCGACTATACTACAGCTTCTGGATTAAAAGATTTGAGAACTTCTGTATTCCCCAAAGACTTATTTTTTCATTTCTATTTTGAAGCTATTTTACTTACTTGCGAGACTACATCGGCAAATTTTTTTCCTTCTGCTGCAGAGATATATTCAATGACAAATCTCTCATCAGAAATTTTATTTTTCTTCATCCAACTTCTAATTTTTTTTTCTCGTTTTATGGCAAAGTCATTTCCAGAGATATAATGGCAATCTTGTGGATGACATCCAGTCAACATAACAGCTCCAGCTCCGCGGTTAAAACAGTGTTTAATAAAAGAAGGATTCACTCGTCCGGAACACATCATTCTAACAATTCTTGTATTAGTCGGGTACTGGATTCGACTTGTTCCTGCTAAATCCGCTCCAGCATACGAACACCAATTACAAGCAAAAATTAACACTTTTTTTGAGGCATCCTCACGAAGAGCTATATCAATTTGTCTGAGAATCATGATATCTGTAAAATTTGTCATGGTAATAGCATTTGAGGGGCAATCTGCAGCACAGGTCCCACAACCTTTACACAACACTGGAATAATGCGGGCAGGTGTTTTTTTATCTGGATCAACACTAATAGCACCGTAAGGACAACGAGATACACAAATCCCACAACTAGTACACTTATCTATATCCACAAATGCATATAAAGGTTCTACATGGAACTCTTCTCTTGAAAGCAGATTTCCACAGCGACCAGCTGCAGCACTTGCCTGGGTAACAGTATCTCTAATATCCTTTGGTGATTCTGCGCCTCCAGCAATGAAAATACCATCATTTGGAGTATCTACAGGTCGAAGTTTAGGATGTGCTTCAATGTAAAACCCTTTTGAATCCTTAGCAATAGGAAAGGGAATAGATTCTGAAGAACCTTCGACTCCTATAGAAAGGACTACTAAATCAAAGTTTTCAGAGAGAATTGTACCATTGTTTATATTTTCAACATAAACATTAAGATTATTAGTAAGGGGGTCTTCTTTAATTTGACCAGGACGTCCACGTATATATAGAACACCCTCTTCTCTTGATCGTGAATATAATTCTTCAAATCCTTTACCAAAAGCCCTAATGTCAATAAAGAATATTGCAACCTCAACATCAGGCCAGTGTTCTTTAATTAAAAGGCTATCTTTTATACTTTCCATACAACAGAAGTTGGAACAGTATGGATTAAATCTCTTGTCACGCGATCCTACACAATTAATAAAAGCAACTCTTTTTGGCTTTTTAAGATCGCTAGGACGTACAAGTTCTCCATTCGTTGGTCCCGCAGCATTAATTAACCTTTCGAATTCAAAGGTTGTTATAACGTTAGAATAATTACCCCATCCATATTCTGGGAGTTTAGAGGCATCAAAAAGCTCGAAACCTGTTGCGATAATAATACTACCTACTTTATAATTAAAAATCTTTTCGGAATCCTCGTAATTTATGGCTTCTTTTTCGCATTCAGAAACGCATTTTCCACAGGTCAGAGGCGTGAGGCCTAAACAGTTCTTTTCATCAATTATATAAATTGCTGGGACTGCTTGTGGATATGGAATATATATTGCTTTTCTCCAACCCAAGTTGCCAGAATACTCATCAACAACGTTTTCAGGGCAGATTGCAACACAATCTCCGCACGCAGTACAGAGGTTTTCATCTATATAGCGTGGATATTTTTTAATTGTGACTTCAAAATTACCGACATATCCAGATATAGCTGTAACTTCAGCACAAGAAATTAAATTAATATTTTCATGATTACCTACATCAGCCATTTTAGGTCCTAATATACAGATTGAACAATCCATTGTTGGAAAAGTTTTATCGATGAGAGCCATCTTTCCTCCAATAGTAGGTGCTTTTTCAACAAGGATAACTTCGTAATCATCAGCTAAATCTAACGCAGCTTGAATTCCTGCTACGCCTCCTCCAATGATTAAGACTCTTTGTGTAATAGGAACAACGATATCATCAATTGCTTCTAATAATTCAGCTTTAGCGATTGCCATTTCAAGGATTTCTTTTGCCTTTTTAGTCGCTTCTTCTTTCTCTGAAAGATGTACCCAACTACATTGTTCTCGGATATTAGCTACTTCTACCAAGGAAGGATTTATTCCAGTTCCTCTTAAAAGTTTTTTCCATGTTGGACCATGTAATCTTGGTGAGCATGCTGCTATAACTATCTTCTCTATACCTTGCTCGTTAATTGCGTTTACTATTTCTACTTGCCCCGGATCAGAACACGTATATGTATTAACTTGAACTAGTTTGACCCTTGGATCTCCTTCAATTTCTTTTGCTAATTGATCAATATCAACAGTTCCGCCAATATTTTTTCCACATTTACATAGAAAAACCCCAATTTTTGGTTCGAGTCTAGGTTTATCAGCACTTTCAGTCATATTTTAAATACTACCTTTAATTCAATTATTAATTTTCTTATCTTGTGCTTTAATTCGTACTTGTTCTATTTTTTCGCTAAATCCTTCCCGAGTCTCCTCAACAAATTCCCCGCATATTATAATCCCTCTCTTGAAATCAAAAGTTGCTTCACTAGGGGCCCAATCAACTTTAATTTTAATTTGTTTTTTTAACCATTCTAGTATCTCTACAGCATCGCCTAATTTATTTTTAGAACCGTATTGAACAAAACAAGGAGCAAGCACTTCTATAAAGCTAAATCCTTGATTGTCTATAGATTTAAAAATACTTTTTTGTAATCGAATTGTGTCATATCCAGGCCATCTAGCAACATATGTCGCTCCTGACGCCGCCGCTAGATTTACTAAATTGAAAGGAGATTCCACATTTCCATAAGGTGTTGTTTGGGTGATGTCTCCAATTTGAGTTGTTGGGGCTACTTGTCCTCCAGTCATTCCATATATATTGTTATTTATACAGAGAACTGTTATCTCTATATTTCTTCTAGCAGCATGGATAAAATGATTCCCACCTATAGCAAAAAGATCTCCATCTCCCGATAGAACTATAACCTTTAATTTAGGATTTGCTAATTTTATACCCGTAGCAAAAGGTATAGCTCTCCCATGTGTAGTATGGAAGGCTGGTGCTTTAAAGCATCCACTTGATCGACCAGTACATCCTATACCAGATACTATGGCGTAATCTTTAGATGTAAGACCTCTTTCTTTTAAACAACTTGCAATTGATGTAATTACCGTTCCAATTAAACAACCCGGACAAAAAATGAATCGATTTAAATTTAACATATCATTTAAGGGGTGAGCAAGTGTTTCAGGGGGGATTGATGTTTGATCAGATGGACTCATATGTTAAACCTCCTCCATCAACTTCTTATAAATAAATTTAGGACTAAAAGGAATGGTAGTAGGAATTGTAATGCCAGAAACAGTAAACAAATGTCGAAATCTTTGAACTTCTCTAATTATCATTCCATTGTTCATTTCACAAACAATAACCTTTGATGCTCCCATTTGTCCAATTCTTTCCATTACTTCGTCAGGAAACGGCCATAGAGTTTTTAATCGGACAAGTCCCACCTTATATCCTTTTTGACGTGCTTGCTCAACGGCTTCTGGCACGCCTCTTGCATTAATTCCATAGGCTAAGATAACGATTTCAGCATCATCTAAATGTTTTTCTTCCCAATCATTAATTTGAGGTCTTGCTTTTTTAATTTTATCACAAAGCCGTTTGATTAGAACCTCTGCGGCTTCTGGAGTCATTTGAGGATTACCTTCTATGTCATGAGTCAAACCTGAAACATAAAATGAGTAGCTCGTTCCTGCTATTGCCATTCCAGGCACAAGATCATCATCAAAAGCTTCAAAAGGTTTATATTTCTCTGGTGGAACTTGAGGTTTTTTACGCTCTACTAATTCAATATTTGAATGGATATTAACGACTTCCATCATTTGCCCTAAAATTCCGTCTGAAGCGACAATTACAGGTATACGATATTTCTCAGATAAATTAAATGCTTGTATGGTAAAATCATACATTTCTTGAACTGTAGATGGGGCTAATACAATTATTTCATAATCTCCATGAGAAGCGTATCTCGTTTGATATACATCTGATTGAGACGCATTTGTGGGTTGTCCTGTACTAGGCCCCCCTCTCATTATCGTGACGATAACCGCTGGTACTTCTAACATAATTCCTAAACCTATACTTTCAGCCATAAGTGAAAGACCGGGCCCTGAAGTTGCGGTCATAGCTTTCTTTCCAGCATAAGAAGCTCCAAAACAACTTGTGATTGAAGCCAGCTCATCTTCCATTTGAACAAATGTTCCATTAACTTGAGGAAGGCGTCTTGACATGTAAGCAGCAATTTCTGAGGATGGTGTGATAGGATAACCCGCAAAATATAAACATCCTGCTGTAATCGCACCTTCTGCACATGCAGAATTTCCAGTAGTTAATATTCTTTTTTCTTGGATATTTGCATTACTCATTGTTTATAACTTCCTTATTATCTTTTTCCAAAATATATAATGAAACTGTAGGACATAACCTTTCACATTGCCTGCATCCTGCACACTCTTCAGGTTTAACCACGATTGCATAGTGGAGCATGCGACTATTGAACTTATCTTCACTTATTTCTATTAAATCTTTTGGACAGAATGACAAACATAATTCGCAACCATCGCATTGTTCAGAATCTATAATTATTTCATACTTTTTCTCGGGGGAAGGAGGTGGCAAAATAGGTGTTCGTTTAGATTTTAACATTTTTTAATCCTCTAATATACTTACACATCTGACTATATTTATTACTCTTATTCTTTAAAATAAAAGGTTCTCTTTTAAATTTGCTTTTCCGGAGCAGCAGTAGCCTACTAAATAGCGATTTCTTTTTATGAAATTATCTTTTTGAGATATCATAAGTCTAATCTTTTTAGGTTTTAATAAAAGATCATACATTTTATTGAAATTTATTTTTTAATTCCTGATAGAGTGCTTGACCAAGGTGATAACTTTGAATATTGACTTCTCTAAACCGTTTTGGCATATTATTTAAAACTTGGTCGTAATATTCTTCTTTTAAATCAATTCTTCTACTCTCTTTAAGATATTGAGAAAGGAATCCTAAACAAAGAATATTCGCACTCTTTGGTATTTTTTTTTCATCAGCTCGCCTTGTAATTGGAACACGATGGAATTTTCCTTTCTGCATGATTTCCTCTGCGTTATTAATTGTATGTTCATCAATAAAAGAGAGAGTTTTTTCATATATACATTCAGAGGCGCGTTCAAATCCTTTTTGATCTATGGCAATAAAAATATCAGCATCTTTATCGCAGAATGGATATGAAATAGGAGTAGAGCTTAGAATAACATCGCAAAAAATAGGTCCCCCTCTAACGGAAGGTGTATAATCAACAGTGAGTGTTGCATAATAATTACCAACCATTGCAACTCGAACTAATATACTTCCTAAAAATTTGATGCCTTGTCCGCCGCGACCAGAAAATCGCAATTTAAATTTCATGAGTTTCTCTAATAAGATATATAATTGAAATTTATTATGGTAAATAATTATAATTAATTTTACTAACTTTTTTTACCTAAATACGAACACATCTTCTTCTCCCTCTTTATCAGATTACTAAATAGGTTCGAAAGTATAATCATATACTTCCTTTCCATCTAAATTATTACTAATCTTTCTATAAACGGGTCTCATCATTATTCCAGTTTTTACTTGATCATTTGAATCGATTTGTCCGAGAACTTTAATTCCATTTTCAAACTCCAGAATTCCAAGCGTATAATAAGGTTTATCACGAAATTCAGCAGGTGGTGCTTTCAATATTGTATAGTTTAATAACTTAGCATTACCGGTTGCTTTAACCTTTTCAAATTTATCGTGCTTACAATTTAAACATCTAATATGGGATGAATGCTGTAAAAATCCACATTTTTGACATTTTTCCCACTCTATTTTTTCATCATTATTCACTATACTCTCACCTTTCAATTCAAGATTATAGAATAAGCAAATACTTAATATCGTTACGGAAAAACTTAGATGTTCTATACTTCTAAGCAAAGTATTTAATAAAATAAGGTTGTTAAAAAAAAGATAGAAATTAAATTAGAAATTAGCGAATGTGAAAATTTCTTTCTACATAAAAAGAATTCCTGACTTTTGCTATAGGAATTGTTTCTTGAAGGTATCTTGGATTCAATTCAGTTTTCTTGATTATATTACTCAACTCACGGTTGAGCTTTTCTAATTTCAGTATCTGTTTTTCGACTTTTTTTGAGTGTAGTAATGCTGGTGGAATGGTTTTCACGATAATGAATCTTTCTATTTCTTCCAAAGTAGCATCTTCAGGAAGTTCTCTTAATAAAGATATTATTTCTTGTTTTATAATTGCCATTTTTTATCAAATCCTTTTTTATTTTTATTATAATTATCAGTTTTTTGGCTTTCTATTAAATTTGGAGCTTTTTTAAGATGGATTCGCCCTCAACCTCTATTAGCCCCATCTTTTGAAATAAACTTAAAGCTCATTGTACTAGATATATCTTTAATTAATGCCTTTTGATGGGTGAAATCGATAGATTGAATTAGGACATTCAATTAATTTCATCTGTGAAGTCCAGAATTTTTGCGATTGTTTATCATTCCAAACTCTCTCTAGTTCCTGATTTAATCTTTTTTCTTTACGATTTTCTTTTTTAATTTTTAGAGTGTCATTACTGTTAATACCGCTAAGCTTTGCAATAGATTCATACAAATTTGTTTTTATTTCTTTAAGTATG
>JAHQWP010000222.1 GCA_029856235.1 Promethearchaeia archaeon | reverse complement strand
ATTGCAATTATGGAGAAGGAAAAAGAAACGATTTACTTCATTACTGGTAATAATAGCAAATTTAATGAAATTCAAAATTTGTTCCAGAAAGAAAATCTATCTTACGAGATAATGCAAAGCACAATTAAAACCACCGAGATTCAAACATCTAGCATTGAGGAAGTAGCATTATTTAAGTTAAATAGCGTAAAGGAGAAGATGACTACTTCTTTTTTTATAGAAGACGCTGGTTTTTTTGTTGATGTACCTCTTAATGGTTTTCCGGGAGTATATTCGAAATATGTGCTAAATACAATTGGTAACAAGGGAATTTTAAACCTTATAAAAGATTACCACGACACTAAAGCTCATTTTAGAGCTGTTCTCGCCATGTATTTTCAACCTACTAATGAAACTCTAATATTTGAGGGAACCGTAAATGGAAAAGTAGCAAGAACTATTAGAGGCAGGGGAGGTTTTGGTTTTGATCCTATCTTTATTCCCAACGAATTTCCAAACCGAACTTTTGCTGAATTGACGATTGAAGAAAAAAATATGGTCTCGCACAGGGGAAAAGCTTGGAGAAAATTGGTTGAGTTCTTAGAACATGTCCATTAACAATTCTCAAAATGTTTGACGGAATATATCCATTACAGATTGTCTACTCAGTTTTATTAGGATAATATATATTCCAAGGATACCAAAGAAGATTGAAAGGGAAAAAACTCTAAATAATACATCAAGGGGTATCGAAAATATTACTGGCATTTCAGTTATAAGAGCAAGATTTGTCTCCATCAAATAGGCACAAAAAGTACCTATTAATGTACCCATCGTTCCACTACTTATCATTATAATAAGACTTTCAATTAAAAACAGATTTCTAACATTTTTAGCTTTCATACCCATTGACCTTAAAATACCTATTTCAAATTTCCGCTCTAGCATTACTGCGTACATTGTACTGACTAATCCAAAAATGGCAATAACTATCGCAAACCAGAGAATTACTTCCATTAGCGCGCTTTGTCTATTAAAAGTTGCTTGCATAAACTTAACTTTTGATATTGCATCGTCAAGAAAAAATTCTTTATCACCGACTAAATCTTGTATGTCCTCTTTAGTGGCTTCTATAGTTTCTACTGAATCGTCGATAAGCTTAATGAATGCCTTATCTATTACCATATTTGATTCCCAAGGATTTTCAATGTCCATTAAACTAAGATAATTATCTATCGAGACCATTATTCCCCCCCCCGTGGCAGTAGCTTCAGAACTTCTAAAGTTGAAATAACCTGGCATTCCTCCAGAAATTCCTACAACCCGGAATTCCATGGGATTTCCCTGATCTTCAGGATTTCCCGGATCATAGAACGTTAGACGAATATATTCTCCAACATCGCTTACTCCAACAACTTCAGCTATAGATTTCGCAATTATACAAGTGTTATTTCCTTTAAATAACTGGGTAAATGAATAGTTGTAGCCACTTTGAGGGCTACTCCAAATCATTAAATCATTGTCAATTAAATTATAATAATTTTTCTCAATCCCGATGAATCCTATTTCGACTTCATCTATAGCAGAAAGATCGCCAGCGGTAACTTGATATTTTTCTTGCGCTTGTTCAGTGTAAAATTCAAAAATATTTATGAAAGCATCGTTAATTGAATCTTCATCAAATCCCCCTGCTCCCTCGCTAAAATCAAAGAGTACAGACAGAAGAGAAGTTATATCAAATGTGTTATATAGAGATAGTGTTGCTTGCTCTATTCCTTGAATGAGTGATATTTCCTGGAATAAATCGTACGTGATTGCATTGATTTCAGGATCCAATCCTTGATTTATTAAAACCAAATCGGAACCGTATTGAAACCTTAAATTAGTGGACATATTTTTAGATTCCATTTCAGAAACGCTTGTTATGAAAAAAATAAATGAAAAACTAAGTGCAAACATCACAATTGTGCTAGTATTGCGCCTTCTATTCCTTTTTAGGGATATTTTAATAATCTGAGCATATTTCTTAATTAAGGGTGAGATTGCCCCTATAAGTAAACTTTGAATAATTGGGATAATACCTACTGAAGCAAATACCATCCCAATTAAAATGGCAGCAATAAGTCCTATAAACAAGCCTGCAACCATCATTAAATCTCCCGAAACAAAGATGTTTGGTAACAGAATAAAAACCAGCATTCCTATAGTAGCAAGAGAGATCCCAATTAAGAAATTTCTTACATTCATACTACCTTCTTTTTTTATCTCCCAACCTTCCTCCTTTTTATGGAACGGTGTAATTGATTTGATTATATCTAACTTAGCTGTTTTAAGAGCAGGAAATAGGGATATAACTAACGATACAATTGAACCTATTGAAAAAGCTAAAATGATTGTGAATGGTTGTATTACATACTCCATATCTTGAATTGGAAAATCTGTTAAAACGAATAATCCATTTACGATTGATGGCGTTCCAATAAGGCCTAAGATTATTCCAAGAATTGAGCCTACTACCCCAATAAGAACACCTTCAAAAATTACCATTTTCACAGGAAACATCTTCTTTCCTCCTACAACCCTTAAGATGCCATATTCCCTTATTCTTTCTTCTGTGGATGTGGAAAGAATTGAATTGATTAATATACCTGTAATAAGCATCGAAATAATAGTAATAAACCAAAAGATAATCGTCATACTAATAAGCATAAACTGTTGAGCAGTTATCTCTTCTAATTTGGCCATTGAGACTGTGTACTCGTTTGGATCTAATCTCTGTTGAATTAACGTACCGATTTCTCGTATTTTTCTCTTAGTAAAATCAATATCACTTACAACATATATGGATTGTGGGTTTTCGATTGTACCCATTATTAAGTTTATCCTTCCTTCTTTATTTAAAAACGATTGAGCTTGATGTAAATTAAGTATTATTAAGGTATTTTCAAGTTCTGTAAATTTTAAGTCTTGGTCACATATCGCAACAACCTCAACATCTAACTCGTGATTTTGATAATTCAAATGAATTAGATCTCCTAATGTTACGTTCAACAATTCTGCTACCTTCCATAATATAACGCACTCCCCTAAATTTGGTTCCCCCTTATAGATTTCTCCAGTTTCAATACCACTCTGATCAACTATATTCAAATCCCCCATATTACCATTACTCGCTTCCTTGTCAAAATCAATACCATAAATTTGTAATGTACCGTTTGCATCTGAATTGTAGGAAGAAACTTTAACTAGCATCATAATTCTGGGAAATAGCTCTTCTACGCCCTCAATATCATATAATTCATTATCTATAATAGATTCGTTAAAGAATGTGTCATAAGTCAGATCCGACTTGGCTTTTTGAGATATTATTATGTCAGAACTACCCGTTGTGCTTGTAATTATACCCATATAATTGTATGACATTGAATCGTTGACCATTCCTATAGCAGTTAATAGAATTATTGAAACTGTAATTCCCCCAATGGCGAATATTGCTTTTGCCCGATCTTTTTTAATATTTAACCACGATTGTCTTAAAAACTGCAACCTAATCTTTGTTTTCAGTCTATACAGAAAATTTTGTAAACTCAATTTTTTACGCTTTTCCTTTTTATTTTTAATTTAGGAATCTAATATGCTAAACTTCCTCTTTTTTAATTCATATTTTCTTAAAAATATGCCTTCTTTATTCAAAATATTTTGAATTTCTTGTTTCTCACGATTTAGAAGTCTAACTCCTTTACAACTTTTATTTTTACAATAATAATCACTACTCGTTTTATCTTTAAAATACCACTTTCCACAGTTTATGCAATTATAAGCAATATAAATTTGATCATGCTCGCATACCGGACACATGTAATTAAATCTGTCTGATTCAAACCACGCTCTACAGAACTTACAGTGAAGAATGAGGGGTTTACCTTGTTCGTCATGAGTTTCTATTAACTCGATCCTTTTTATCGCTTGATCTTTATCAATGTGAGTTAGTCTTATTTTTTCAGCGTTTATGGTTCTACGTTTTTTAAACCAAATTTTACCTCTCCGCTCGGCAATATAAAACGATACTATACCAATAATTATTAGACTAACAATTACTAAAAACCAAGGGCCCCAGATCCGCAGATCAACAAATCCGTTTTCTACATTAACACTAACGGATGATTCTGCTCTATTACCCTCTATATCGAATGCTACAACTTTTATTTGATATTGACCATCTGAAGATAATGTTGTATCCCAATTTACTATTAATACTCCTGTTTCGCTATTGAAGTTTAGTAAATCAGTGTTAACCATCTTGTTGTTTAAGTACACATATATTCTAGAACTATCCAACTCGATGTTGTCGCTAATATTTGCTTCTATTAACGCAAAAGAATTAACTGTTTCTCCACTCGAAGGACTAATTAAAGTGATATTAGGAGAAACGAAATCCGTAGATTTATCGTATCCAATATAGATGTTAGATAACAACCAACCGGTTCCTAAACCTAATGTAATGTTGTTTGAATACAATGTAAACTTGATTAAGATGTTTGCATTAGAATATTGTGATATGTCCAACGATTCATTTCCAGAAAGATTATCATCATCAAAAAAATATTCCTTAAGAACAACCCAATTTTCACCATAATTTTCTGATATTGAGATAATACACCTATCTAATTCGCTCTGTTCTAAAAAGAATTCATTTTGTAATGAAATTTCATACGAATATCTCAAATATACATCGTATTCATCCGGAACATATAAGAGATGCGTTATCAACTGAGCGTCCCAATCTAATTCATAACCTTGATTTAGACTACCAAAACTTTGACCTAATCCTCCATAAAGGTAATTTTTATTAAAACGTGAAAATTTATGCCATGTATTATCTCCTCTTAACCATGGAGTTAACTCCTTTTGATTAGGTGTTCCTGTAACGTAGTAATCTGATATATCTTCGTCTGAAAATTCATATCCTATAAGCTTGTTACTGTGATTTACGTTAAACTCTAAAAATGGGGGAATTATAAAGTCGAATAAAGAATTTTCCTGATTATAGAAGGGTGTTGAGTTTAAGAAATTTCCATCAAATGTATGGAATCTAAAAGAGAGATTTGTAAATTCGTTAAGAACAAATGACCTAACAAACTTAATCCCACGCTCGGCGATAGAGTTGAACGTAGTATTCCAAGCTCCATAAATATTAACCATTGAGTAGTTTGTGTTTTCTATTTCAAGATATACAAACTCGGGGTAATTACCGTCGGAATCGTAGTATCGACAAGAGAATGTGAAGCGATCGTATTTAAATCCTTGACTTGTTGATAAATCCTCATTAACATTAAATCCTATTTCAGGAGATTGCAAATTTGTATAATTTTCTAATGAAAAATAATCAAGCATCAAACCTTTATATTGTACGGGATCATAATCCTCATCGACTAATGCGAGAAGCCTAAATTGCACGTAATTTCCAATATATTGAGTAATATTTACTTCTTCAAGGAACCAATCAGTTTCTTCGTTAGTGTAAGTCCTTAATGTAATCCAACCTGTCCAATTTTGATTAATTTGCAAGAGAATGAAATCACCTGAGTTAATACTTACTCGTAATCCAAATTTTGCAAAAACTTGTGTGGTATTCTTATTAACTTGTGTTATGTTAAACAAGGGACTTCTTAAAGATCCATTTGGAAATGAGTTTGTAATTTTATAAGGTTGATATGTGTAGTTTGAAGGATAATTATGTTCTCTGCCAAAATACATCGCCGACCAATCACTAGAATACAAGGAAGATCTATTATCCAACTGATTATTTTGTGTTAATAAACCCCATCCTGTTCCATTATAGGTCCAACCATCATAACCCTCATTGAAATCGTGAGTGTATGGAAATCTCTCGCTATCACTAGGAAATTCTATAGTTATGTTTAATTCTCCAGATAGAGGGTATCTAGATTTATGGATACCATCACTCGCAACAAAAAAGTAGTGATATGTACCCGGATTAGGAAATGTAACTAAATCACTTCTAAAAATAGCTCCATTGGTATAATTATTATCAAACGCAAATAATTGAGATAGACTATAATTTGTAGCAGTCTCTACAATTGACACGTAAACTTCTTGAGGAGCTACATTGGAAGAATCGTTATCGAAATAATTTATGTAAAACCAGTAGCTATCAATAGTATAATTTTTTGCAGGGTCATTACCATAGAATTCTTGTAAGCTAATGATTGTACCATTCTTTGATCCTCCAAAATAGGTAATCTCTGGAACTTTTAATTCAGGTACAAACTCATTTAGAACATTTGTAACGCTTAAACTAAAGTTGCTATTACCTTCAATTGCTTTAACGATAACTATACAATTTGTTTGATTGGAATTTGGTGTAAAATAAATATAATTAAAATCGCCGTACCATTTTTGTCCTGCTTCTAATAATATAGGTTCTCCAAATCGATTTGACTCATTTGAAAACAAAAATAAATCTAAATCAGCGCTAGTATCTACATCCGTTAAATTAATTAGATACTGAATATCTTCTTGTAAAGTAACCTTTCTGGCAAATACATGATCCCCAAGAGGATTTATCTCCGAACTTGTTAAATAATGTGATACGGTTTCACTAATATCAATCTTTTTAGTTAAAGCGTCAATGGCTGCTTGAACATTCAACCTTCCATAACCCTCGTGCTCGTCTCTTATGCTATTTGGTAATCCATTAAACAAAGAAGGTGAATAATCACTTTCATCTTTTTCAGTTTGGGGGTCGTCTTCCCTTTCATTATTAGTCTCTGAAGCAGTCATTAATAGTATTGCCTTAATTTGTTTCACCCATACTGACAAGTCTTGGTTATTCCACTCTGACCAAGTGCCCCATTTTGCGTCTATTAATATATTTATTACAGCTGAAACAATAGCAGTCGATATCGATGTTCCCGTTAATACTGTAGCTTCGTCCGAATTGCTATCGGCACTAATTATTGAACGCTGGTTAGGAATCGTACTTCCTCCCGGTGCAACTATATCCGGTTTAACGACATTACTTCCAACTTCTCTTCCCATACTACTATAGGATGCTACTTGATCTCTATCGTTAATTGCACCCACAATTATTGCATTTTTATTCGTTCCTAAGCTGTTTAGAGGTTTGGAACTTTCAATCCCATTATTTCCTGCAGCAATTACCACTAAAATATGGTTTTCAATAACTTCGTCAATTACAGCGTTAATTGCTGAAACCTCTTCTCCTAAAGTTCCAACGCTTAAACAGACTCCTAAGATTTGATGGACTGTTCGATTTTGGATAACGCTTGCCATTGCTGATATTAAATCTGAAACATAACCGACACCAGATTGATTTACAATCTTGTACGCTAATAAGTTTGTTGCATTCGCAATACCGGTAAAATCGTTATAATTATCAACATATGATTCCGGATAAAATTGAATTGATGAATTAAACGAAAACAACGGTAGTGTATTACCTTTTTTATGATATTTAATGAATAAATCGTAAATTCCTCTTTTGGTAGGTTCAATATTATGATTTATCGTATAATATTGGCTAGGATTTTGTATACTAGTTGAGTTGACTAAGCTTGAATTATAATATAGTTCAAACCAAAACTGGTCCATTTCGCTTAATTGAAAGCTACTCGTTGCGTTAATTCTAACTCTCGAATTTGTTTTTGACATATTTGCGGTAAAAATTTTTAATGAATAATTTTGAGAGGGTAAAAAATCGTCAAATAAATCTAAATGTGAATAATTACCATATAAATTGACAATTGAAGGATTGGTTGGATTTCCAGTACCTGCTATAACGGAGGATATAAACGTGCCATGACCATTCCTATCTGAAATGGATTCTTGGTTAACAAAGTTTTGCCAACCGATTATTTTTCCTTGTAAAAAGTCCTGGTTAGGATTTACCCCGCTATCAAAAACGGCTATAGAAGAATCTGTGTCCCCATTAAAACCGTTGACATACCAAGTTGAATTAACCGATTGGACTTGGATGCTTGCGTAATTCATTTGAACATCGATAATTTCGTCTGTATCTATGTTAATGTCGGGAAATTCATTCATATAATAAGAAATGTTTTCATAAGGGATATTACCTGCAAAGCCAGAAAAATTACTAAATAGTCCATTCCAATTTTCGTTTTCTTCTAAAACCCCTCCATAAAATTCAAAACGATTTACGGCACTTATTTCATATGTGGACTTATTAAAATAAACTATTACAGCTTTTTCGTCAATATTAGAAATATGTATATTGTCTTCAATTTTGGTTGGGATAGTTGAGTTGGTTATGTTTTTATTATGTATGTGAAAATCTAAAATAATAATTGGCCCTGCAGTTAAACCAATGATGATAATTAACACCATAGAGAATTTATTTAATCTTTTCATTTATTTTACTCACCTCCCTTATCAGAGATAATTCTCGATTTTTCCTCTTTGGAAATTACATTAAATCTATCCCTTAATGTGTTTTCGATTTTTAATACGGCTTCACTGCGAGATATTTCAAAAAGCATTAACTCATTTCTTTGAAGATCGTATTTTTTTGCTTTATATCTCCGAGTTTTCAACATAAAAACAAATAAGATCGATAAAGAAACCAGCGCTGGACCTAAAACGAAAGAAACTTGAATAAATTTTGGAATAATTACCTTAACCTCAATAGAGTTCGATAAGTCTTTTAATCCTTCTAAATAATAGTATTCGATAAATGCAGGTTTAAGTTCTACCAAAGATTGGGTCATAGCTTGAATTTTATAAGAAAATATTATACTTTCTCCGGGTAGAATGTTTAAAGCAGTATTAATTAAACTCCCACTTATTAAAGCAAATTCAATCTTGTTAAAACTTGTTGCATCATTTATAGTAATATTTTTAGCACAAATGGTTCCTGTATTAATAACCGTAATATTGACTGTTATCATATCCCCAATCTCAACCTGATTTCTATCTACTGTCTTAATAATAGAAAAGTTGATGACCCCTAAAATAATAGGTTTAGATGAAGCAATTTGAATCGTATTCTGCTCAGTACTGCTGAAATAATTAATAGATGGAAAGTAATAACCCCTCCATCCAACTTTTTTTAATGCAAATGTGAGTACTTCTGTTGAATTATATGAAATTGAGGGTGATGCCAAAAGAGAATTGTTCATAGGAACTAACCCACTAAACTGATCACCTATTGAAAAAGATAAATTTTGAACAGAAAAACCTTCAAGTCCATTGTTTTTGACATAAATCGATAAATTTAAGTCTTCTTCAATGTTGGGAGCAAAGTTAGAACTATCATAAAAAATTTCTATAGTTTTTACATAAGGCAAGCGAGAAAAGTAGTCTATTGGAGCTGAATAATACACTTCATTTGGGTGTGTTTCCAAAGTTGTAGAATTTCTATTTTCGATGATCTCGCTATTGCTATAATTTATGAAAGTCTGACTTACAATAGCAGAATTAGGAACATAAAACGAGAACGCTAACTGTTCTTCAACAGATATAGGTAATTCGGTTAGATGATATTTTAGGAGATTCTGTTCTACAGTAAAGTTGATTGTATCATGAATTATCCCCGGAATAACTATTGAAATATTTATATTTTTGGCAATAGATGAACCAATATTTTTTATTATAATGGTGTAATTATTGAGTTCTCCAGCATAAGAGTTATAGCTATCTAAATAAGCGTAGGCTACGATCGAAGCCATATTTGTGGTACTTAAAGATATTGAGTTTGAGATTCTCTCGTATTCTACCAAACCACTTTCTGATGTATAGAGAACCCTAGAACCCAAAACTAAATATTCATTAACATCTCGGTAATAAAATTCTACATCCAAATTGTTTATGGAAATATTAAAGGGATCAACATTAACACCTATTATTTTTATTAGAATTGTATGGTTAGTTCTTGAGTTTGAATCGAATAACCACTCAAATGTACCTTGGTTTTTTACGAATGTAAATGTTGCACTCTCATTTGTGGTATCGGATAAATATGGAGATAATTCTAAGAACTCCTCTGAAGAATAATTAAAGACTTCAAAACTTAAAACGTTATTAGGATCGCTAAAGTTAGCTAAAAACGATATGCGATCTAGTGAGTTATTATATAGGTCGATGTTTGACTCGTTCTGAAAAAGAAATTGGACTTCTAGCTCATGCTGATCGACATAGGTTTGTTCTGATTCTATAATCCAATCTTGGTTATCAATTTCTAATGCCATTTGAGGCGTAGTTCCTCCAATAGAGTTTCCGGATATTATTGATGGCAAATTTGGAAATATTTCCCTAATTGTGAAATTGTACGTGTAAAAAGGAGAAAATGAATCAAGCCCTTCTATAGAAAAATTAGTATATGTATACGTAAGTAGATCACTGGGCTCTAGAACCCAGTTATCGTCATTCCATACACTTTCTTCGTTGTTAAAAGAATCCTTTAAAGATTCTGAAGATATCCCTATTGCTGCCAATGAAGAAATTAGCTGTGGGTTCCCGCTTTCTATTAGATCAATTATATGATCCATATTTTCGTTGTATGGTAGTAAATTTGTGAGGCTATTAAGATTTGGAAAGTAAGTATCTACTATTCCCGCTCCAGTTGTATCAAAGTAAAAAATACGAGGATCTTTATCAAAATTAAAGAAATCTTCAATCGAAGTATATTGACCTGCGTATTCGACTCTTGCAACCTCCCAAATAGCGTCTTTAAGATCCTGATCAAGACCCAGAACTACTCCGATAGGACCAACAATAACAGTGAATACATCATCTAATTCGATAGGTATTGGAGTAGTTACTCCCCAAGCTGTTTCGTTCCCTACATTTTTTGCGGTTATATTAAACGAGAACTCATTATAAACTCCCTCAGAGGCGTTCCCTCCAATCAAAGTTTTCGTAAGGATTAGATTTGGTTCAGAGTTCGATATCGTGTATGTGATATCAAAATTACCTATAGGGTTAAATATTCCAGTAGGAATCCCTGATAATCCTTGAAAGCCAAGTAAGTGTAAGAAATTTAGTAGGTCTGTTTGATCATTTAAATTCACAGGTTTGATGTAATTTTTTTTGAATCCCCCTTCGTCGACCCAAAACAATTCAAATGAATAATCCTTTAATATTTGGATGTCAAAATCTATTTCAGCGAAAAATAACAATAAACCAATCTGTTCAATCAAAAAATCGTAAAGCGTGAAGTATTGAGGAGTATGATCGACAATATCTGTGCAAAAGATATTAATATCTATTTCACTCATAAAAGCACCTATTAAAGAAATAAAAATCTTCTCGCTAGGTTTGAGTGGCGGACCCACATACCCTAGTGCGTCCCATAAATTGAACTTGTATTCCTTTTCACTAATTTTTGTTATTCCTTGGCTAATCCCTTCATATTGTATCATAAAACTAGTGTAATGAGATTCATTCGATAAATTTAGGGTTGTAAAGAGGTTCCCAAACTCACCAAACTCATCTTGTGTAGTTGTCTCATTGACCACTAATGATGTATTTCCAAAAAGTAAGTCAAAATCACCTAAGACACTTGTAAATTGTTCAAAAATATTTTCAACTCCAAGATCATCTAAGTATGCCAAATCTAAGGATTCTATGTTAAAATTGACTTGATCGATCGATTTCGTTATATCAAGATCTAAAAAATCTAAAGAATTCACTAAGAGAAATGTGGAGGATAAATGGTAATTCTGTACGTATTCTTCAGATATTAACCGCTCAACATTTAAAGCTTTCCAATATCCGTCCATGGGAAGATTAGTTGTGACTTCCCTGAAATAAATTTCCCAATCAGGGTAATGTCCAACAAAAGGGAAGAGGTAAGAATTATTTACTTCAATTTTGATTAAGTCAATTTCAAATTTTCTCTGTATTATTTCAAATGCTCGATCTGCTCTCATATGAACGTCAATCTCATCCATTTCTTCATCATAATAAAGAAACCCCGAAAAGCCGTTAAAAGTCATTTCATATTGGTTAATATATACGTCCTCAGCAAGAATACGAGGAAATAACGCTGGTGTTATTCCATTAGATGCACTAAAAAGGACATTACATTTATAGAATGCGGGATCTCTAGTATCAAAGCGAGAGAGTATACTCGTGTCATTGGTAAAGAGTGATTGTTTTATTATTGACTTATTTCCCGCAACAAAAGCATTGATTTGTTCAGCATAAAGATCTGAACCTGCGATATCTGAGTTGTGTATTGAAGAAGATTCGGAAAAACTGTTATACACTGTATTTGGAACTAATTCGTTCTTGTAATAAACACTCTGCATTGCTGTAGAAAGAAAACTAAGAATAATTACGAATACATAAATTTTATTAGATTTCTTCAATTCTCTTCTTTTCCTCCTACATAGTTTCTCTATAAATGTCTACAATTTTCTGTTTACGGGATTTCCTTAATAGTATTTTCATGCCTATTAGTGTAAAAACGATAGATAATGCGAACACAAAAATCATATCTGATAAGGGAAACACAGGAATATTGGGTAAACCACTTGTTAAATTCATAGATGCACTTAATAATAACCCTGTGGTCCATCCTACTAAAACACCAACCGTTCCGCTACTTAGCATTATTATTAAAGATTCTATAGTAAACAACCTACTGATTTCTTTCCCTTTTAACCCCAAGGTTCTAATAATCCCAATTTCTTTCTTTCTCTCTATTATCGTGGAATAAGAAGAAGATAATAATCCA
>JAHQWP010000218.1 GCA_029856235.1 Promethearchaeia archaeon | reverse complement strand
CTGTTATCATAACAATTTGTCCTTCTATGTATATTAATGTAAATGCAAATAGAAAAAAGGCTAGATTGTTAGGATTGAAAATCCGGAATTTAAATGTTTTTCTACCTAAACCTCGAATAACTAGAATAGCAGTAAAAATCATTAACAGTACATCGATAAATGCCCGAAAAGCATCAATACCTAACGCTTCAGAAGCGCTCCTAAATGAATTTATAAAACTAAAAGATCTATACCAAATTATTACCCATACTAAGACGAAAAATAGCGAGGAAAATATATTGAACGTCTCGTTTTTCATACTTTTTATGTAAAGCAAAACCAGTCGGAGTGATATTAACACGATCACGACATACATAGCAATATTCCAACCATTAAACCACCATAGGGGTTCTAAAGAATCTCCGGGGTTTTGAGGTTCAAAAAAAGGGGCGAATGCGAAATAAGTCCCTAACTGAGTTAAAATTGGTATTGAAACAGCCAAAATCAAAAACACAACGCTGACGATTTTATTTCTATTTGAATCTCTATTAGGTAGAATCTTAGAATTAGCTTTATCGGAGATGCTCTCAAAACTTGTTTTTAAAAAAAAGATTTGCGTCATGTTCCATCCAAAATATATTAATATGTAAAATCCCGGAAGAATATAATCCCATCCTAAAAACTGAATAGGAATTTGCGTGGAACTACCAAACAAAAAATACATCAGAATTACTATAAAACTAAGACCTAAAGAACCAGCAAAAATCAGCGTTTTTTGTTGATCCAAGCTTTTTGAATAAAGATACTTATCAAATTTAGAATTAACACCAAGAAACATCAAAATTATAAAAGATAATGAGAAAGTCGTAGCCAAAAACAACCCTATATCCCCTAAACTTGTGCTACCCAAAAAGAAAAATAATATTAGGATTAAGACTTCAATGAAAAAGAAAATTGTATAGGCAATATGACTCGGACTAAAGATCTTATGAAAAAATTTATCGAGTTTAACACCGAGTTTTGAGCGCTTCATTTGGTCTACCATTCAAATCTTACTCCATCTAATATTAAAGATTGAATTTTATAAAATATTTAATTTATGATATGAAAGACATATTTTTAAGATTTAATATTAACCATCAAGCAAAAAAATCTTTTCCTTCCTACTTATCTAAGAAAAATAGAATTGATAGATAAATTTAAATAATTGAATCGCGATAATCTCGTACTAAATCTATTTTTTATTAAAAAATGATTTTGATTTTTACTACAAAAGCAAAAAACTACAAAATTGTGAAATATCGTGAAAAAAAATAAAACAAACAAGAAGAATTTAATCATACTATTGACTTTTGCAATTCTTCTGAGCGCGTGCTTTTTCCCCCTTACAGTAAAAGCTAACTCTATTGATTTACGGACTAGCGACCTTAGACCGAAGAGTTCTCAAATAATTCCCAGGACGGCCCGGGTGGCAATCTACAATGAACCTAACGTCACACAACCAGGATACACTTCTGGAAATGTATTTACTAACAATTATACTGGACTTAAGACACTATTAGAAGGAGAAGGTTATCAAGTTAGTGAGTTAACCTGTAACGATATCTACGATCACAAACTCTTGACAGCAGATTATGATGTTTTTATCATGGTAGATAATGTACCTCGAGAAAATATCACAAATCATGTAAAAGAATTCTGGCTAGGAGGCGGTTCGGTTCTTGGTTTCGATAGTGCCCTTGCATATTTATGTTACGCTGGGATTATTATTCCTGAATCCGAAGGCGATGATGGAAGACTTACTTATTGGTATTATGTTGGAACTACTTTGCATAATATTTCGACACGACATCCAGCGACTAAAGCATATCAAGTAAACGATAAATTTGCATCAGCCGGAACAGGGTCAAATTATTTTGATTGGGCTCTTTTAACAACAACCTCAGAAGGAGCTAATGTTATTAAATTAGCCAATGAAGATAGTTATAGTAATGACGCTTCAGCAGTAGCACTTGATCCTAGTTTGAAAGGAGGCCGCGTGGCTCAATTACCTGGAAGGGGAGATTACATTGGAACAAATATGAGTAATCTTATTACTGATACAATAGATTGGCTCTGCCCAAGACCTAAGGGGAGAATCGTTTATGATCTCTCGCATAATCCTCGATTAGGTGTTGACAATTGGGACGAACTATCTAGTAATCCAGGATATTACGAAGAATGGAGAAACGAGCTAGTTAATCGAGATTACACCTTCGATAAACTTTATCCGTCTTCTTCGGGAAATTTTACTTCAACACATCTAAACTCCTACGATTTACTAGTAGTGGTCAGCCCCGATTCAAGTATCAGCGCATCCGAAGCAACCGCAGTATCCAATTGGATTGGTCGCGGTGGAAGTTTACTAGCTCTTGGTGATAATCCAAATGGCGCAAATTTCGATTTAACCGATCAGGAAATAAATAAACTTGTGACCGATTATGATTTAGCTCTAAACCTAACTTATGGTGATGCCGCTACGGTAGATTTATCACCCGTTTTACATCCTACAACCGAAGGATGTTATGATTTAGAAATGGGATCTAAAGGTGCTATTAATATAACAGGAGATGCGCGTCCCCTATGGAAATTGGGAGGTAATGTTCATATAGCTTGCCAGGACACTGGAGAAGGAAGAATAATTCTGAGTAATGATATGAATTGGTTAGCAGATACTGGTATAATCAATCAAGATAATCGTCAATTCGGCGTTAACATAGTAAATTGGCTCACCTCAGATGACGCGGAGGTACTTCTCTTCGTCAACGATTATGTAAGCTTTAACTATTATGTAACTCCGGTCTCAAACGCTCTCAACGAACTAGGAGTTGATTTTTACTTAACTTTTGATGAAGACTATTTAAATCTTTCTATGAATCTATACGATTGGGCTCTAGTAATAATCGATTTACCTTGGCAAATAATCAGTTGGTCCGTATTAACAACAGTGAATAATTATGTTAAAGGAGGGGGTCGATTAATAATGTCGACATACAGAGTAGATGACGATCCAACCCATCCATTATGGGCAAGATTGGGATTTGCTTACGATCAAGACCAACCTGATTCTTCGTCACTTTATATTTGGGATACATCACATCCAATTTTTAACATACCTGTTGATTATGGGGCATCTAGATTTGATCCTATTCATGACTATGTCGATGAGGGAGATCTCCTTACAGTCTATCCAAATGCTACAGCATTAGCAGGATACACCGTATCTGAAACGATAGATAATGCAAATATAGTCTTAGGTAACGGTGGAAAGACTTTATTTAACGGGTATCTTATAGATCAATTTACTGGAGATTTTGATGACTCTGCTTACAAAGATAATTTCGAGTTGTGGATAAACGAAATATCGTTTATGTGGGAACAAATTATAGCTGAAACTATTGTTGATGGCGGAATTCCTGGTTACGATATGTATCTAGTGCTATTTGCAGCAGTATTTTCAATTGGTGTAATTTCGATTATTACACTACGAAAAAGACGTAAATATTAATAGATTTTAAACTTTTTTTTTATTTATTCTAAATTTGAATTAGCTAGTTTAAAAATACTAAATCATATAAAGGGAGATCTTTTCAGAAAAGAGACATTTTTTGAAATAGGAACATATATTTAAATAACAAGATCGTACATAAGTTCTTATTAAATCCAAATTTATTTAATAACAAATAAGTGTAAAAAAATGAAAAATAAAAACAAACAGTTTGTCTTATTAATAATAATTTTATTAATAATACCTATAGTAAGTATCAATCTTAGTATATCTAACTTAGCGTCTGTTCAAGATCTTGAACACAAAAATGTTTTCGAAAGCTTAAAATCCTCTACAATATATACCAACTCTATCATTATCGACGATGATAATCCATTATTGAATTGGGCAAATAGGAGTGCTGAAGGAATCTGTACTGGCTCAGGAACATCTGGAGATCCATATGTAATTAGTAATGATATTATTAATACTACAGATAATTATGGTATATTCATCCAAGATTCACGGAAGCACTTTAAAATTATCAACTGTGATATTGTTTCGGCCAATGTATATGGTATTGCGCTTTATAATACTACAAATGGTATAATCGAAGATAGCCAAATGCCAAGTGCTCTTTATGGAATCGACTTGCTCAATTGTAATAACACTACCTTTAGGAATAATAATTGTTCTAACAGTTTGATAGGTGTCCTTATTAATAATGCATACGATTTATCGTTTATATCTAATGATGTGAATGATAACATTTTTGATGGTTTTAATCTTGATAATGTTTTTGACAGTACATTTGAAGATAACACTGTAAATGAAAATGGTCAGGATGGATTTGATGTATACACATGCGATTCAAATATATTTAGAGATAATGTGATCCAAGATAATACGCTTAATGGCATAATCCTAGGAGCAAGTGATTACAATCGATTGGAATCAAATACTGCAAATTTAAATAATTTTGGTATTTTCTTAGATTCTTCTTCATTATTTAATGTAGTCTCTGAAAATACGGCTAATCATAATGATATTGATGGAATCCATGGTGAGGGATGTGATTACAACGAATTTATTAATAACATATGCAACAATAATGATGGCGATGGTATTTATATTGTAGGTTGTGACCATACATTAGTTTCTGGTAACACAGCATTTAATAATTCATTAGCGGGGATAAATTTAATTTCAGAGGTTAATTTAACACTCTTAAATAATCATGCCTATAACAACAAAGAGAATGGAATAGAACTGTTTAATATCGACCAATCAATAGTAGAAGGTAATAATGCTCATGATAACAATTGGGACGGAATTAGGCTTCAAAATGGTTGTCGATATAATATTATTAAAGAGAATATAGCACGGTATAACAATTTAAGCGGATTCTATTTATTTAGTAATACTGATAATAACCTTTTTTACGAAAATACAGCTTCCTATAATAATGAGCATGGGATATATTTAGAGGCTGCTGATGATAATTTTATTACGTCAAATACAGCAAATTCCAATGAGATGAACGGAATACATCTATTGAATAGCGCTGGTAATTCCATAATGAGTAATACCGCGAATAACAATAACAATGGAACATATCTAGACACGAGTAATAATAATATTGTATTTAGTAATGTATTTCTAGGAAACGGTGTATGCTTCAACGAAACAGGCAGTACTGGAAATGTTTTTGAAGATAACATATGTACTTCTGCAGGACTCCCTGCTGCCCCCTTAGATCCCTTCATTCTAGGATTAATAATTGGTTTAGTTATTGGTTTAGGTGCTTTAGCTGCAGTTTTGTTAATATTTCTATTACGAGGAAGAAAGAAGTAAGAATTATTCTCCCTAAAATTTCCAATTTTTTTTTATTTTTTTATTTTTTCCCTACTACACCAACATATATAGCAGTTTCAATTTTTCCATCGAGTTCAAGAAACTGATTTAACTCGTCGTCGTATAACGCTCCAATCGTGCAAGCTCCCAAACCTAGTGCTTCAGCGATCAAATAAAAATTCTGCCCGATGTGCCCTGCGTCTAAATATATGTATCTATAACACCTCTGTAAATACTTCCATTGAGAGCGCCCAATCATCGCAGTCCAGATAAAATTTATAGCTGAGTTAAAGGCAATTTTTTGATCAAGACATACTTCAGCTACTTTATTTCGAAAATCTCCTTCCTTCAACAAACTAAGTGAATGTTCTTGAACATCATAATGGTAAAGCCCTCTTTTTAATCCTGTTACGTTGTTAATCGCGGGATAAATCTCAATAGGATACAATCCTCCCGCAGAGGGTACCGTTCTAAAAGCGTATTGCGGAAAAATTCGGTTTAAGCCAGACATGCCAAATAGAAACAAACTTAGATCCATCAAAGACAAGGGATCTGAAGTGAATTTTCTGATTGAATGTCGATTTTTAATTATGTTCCAAAAGTTAATTGTAGGATCAAATTTAGGCTGTGGTAGCTTTATTTTTTTAATAGCGTTTGAATAAACCTTGTAGGTTTTAGGTTTGTTTCCCCAGTTTAAAGCATGCCTAGGTAATTTATTTCTTATATATTTTGACTTTTGCTGAAAATTATCTCCATACTTTTCATAATTATTATCCATAAATTGAACTGATACATCTATAATTAAAAACTTTAAAGTAATATTTTAAAAAATTTGAATTAATTCTTGATGTTATTTCAATTAAATTGGTGTAATCCCTCTGAAATTTTACATTTTTATCAAAATTGCTAAATACATTTATATATTCAGACTTCGATTTGATCTTAACACTCTATATAATAAACAGGGTTTTAAATGATATCTATAAAGAAAAAATTGAAAAATAAGAACATTAAATTCATCTTTGGATTTATTCTGTTAATAACGCTTAATTTCAGTGCTGATTATTTTATTAGACCTCCTGTGATTAAGACAAATAGTGATTTGGACGATTTAAAAAGTTCAGTAGTTTTTTACAATATCGAAATTGATGATCTTCCCGGAAGCTTGACTGATTGGTCATGGGCAGAAACACAACCATGGTTTGGAGGTGGATCTGGTACTGAATTAGATCCTTATATTCTCGAAGATTTAATTGTAGATGGTAATTTAACCGAGAGTTGCATCTCAATATCAAATTCTGAAGCATTCTTTCAAATTAAAGGCTGTACACTTAACAATTCGGCTACTGGTACTAATGGAGCAATTTATCTCTATAATGTTACTAATGGCGTCATAATAGGTAATTTACTTTCGAATAACTGTCATGGAATATATCTGGAGGGATCATCTTCTTACAATGAAATTAATGATAACGAAATCTATGGAGATGGTACAGGGACGGGAATTATTATATGGGACTGTGATGAAAACAATGTTATTAATAACACTGTAGAAGATTGTTGGCAAGGGATATGGATTTATGCCGCCCTTAGTACTACACTTGTGGGAAACGAAGTTTCAAATAATTTACAAAACGGAATCATCATATTACAATACAGTTATTATACTTTTGTATCAGGGAATATAGCAGAAAATAATGTGTTGAGTGGCATATCTTTTAGTTGGAGCTTTGACAGTATAATTGAAAGCAATTTTCTAGATGATAATATGCAAGCCGGTATTTATTTAGATAATAGTGATGATAATATTGCCTTAAATAATGAACTAAGCGATAACGATCTTTATGGAGTCTCTTTATCGACAGGATCTGACGGTAATTTATTCTATCAGAATTATTTTTTAAATAATACTGATAATGCCATTGACAATGGTGCTAATAATAATTGGAATAATACAGTGATTGGAAATTATTGGGATAACTATTCTGGATATGATATGAATTTAGATGGCATCGGAGATACTCCACATGATGTTCCTCCCCTTGGTGGGAGCCAAGATTACTTCCCAATATGGAATAAACAAGAACCTATTGCAATTGATGATCTTCCAGGAAGCTTAACTAATTGGTCGTGGGTTGAAACACAACCTTGGTTTGGAGGTGGATCTGGTACCGAATTAAATCCTTATATAATAGAAAACATGAATATCGACGCGAATCTAACCGATAGTTGCATTTCAATTTTAAATTCTGAAGCGTATTTTATAATTAGAGGTTGTAACCTTGATAATTCGGTCTTATCCGGTACCGACGGGGGAATTTACTTATACAACGTTACTAATGGAAACATATTGAGTAATAATTTTGATAATAATAAAGGGGCTGGAATTCTTGGAATCATGAGTAGTAACAACACAATTTCAGGCAACTCCCTTAATAACGGTCGTCATGGAATACATATATTTGGAGATTATAACGAAATTTTTAATAACGATATATATGGAGACGGCACGGGGTCGGGAATTGTACTAGAAGGTAGTTATATCGGTAATAACGTTAATGGAAATACGATAGAAAACTGCTGGCAAGGAATATGGCTATCAGGTGTTGATAACAATACGGTTTTGGGAAACGAAGCTTCCCAAAATTTACAAAACGGAATCGTATTGGTAACCGATAGTAATTTTAATTATATTTCAGGGAATTTCGTGGAAAATAACACTTTGAACGGTTTTTATGTATTAGGCGGTGATGATAACATTATCCACAACAATATAATACGGTATAACGTTTTGGATGGAATCAATATATTGACTGGTTCGTCAAACAATTTAATTTATAGGAATTTCTTTAGGGGTAATGGAAGACATGCTTATGATGATGGAGAGTTTAATGATTGGAATTCTACAACATTAGGTAATTACTGGGATAATCATACTGGACCAGATACAAGCCCTAACGACGGAATCGTGGATACTCCATATACATTCATAGACGGGAGTGCGGGAAGTATAGACTACTTACCGATCGCTGAAGATGGACCTCCATCAATAATAATTAATTTTCCTTCTGAAAATGGTGTTTTTGGTACAACTGCTCCAGGTTTTAGTGTTGATATTACCGATAATTTTCTGGATGATATGTGGTATACGCTTGATGGTGGATTACATAACTATACGTTTACTGGATCTACTGGAACTATTAATCAGACTGCGTGGGATGAATTACCAGATGGGATGGTAACAATAACCTTCTACGCGTCAGATTATGCCGACAATATAGGCTCCGCGGAAGTTACTATAGAAAAAAATAGTCTTCTACCTCCCGATGATAATATTGTTCTTATCGTAATCGTTATTTCTATCGTTTCGGGATTAGCTATCGTCATAGCCGTAGTTTTTATAGTACGCAGAAAGCGAAAAGTAGGAAAAGCTAACTAAATTTTCTTTTTTTTTTTAATATATTTTTGCACCTTGAATTTTAAGCACCTAAACGTTTAAATTTGTGGAACTCTAAAAAAGCGCAATAATTTTCTTTTTCCTTAGTAAATCCGAATTTAAAAAAAATAGGAATCATTTTATTCACTATAATATTATGGCTAAAAAAATTAAAAGACGCCCAAAACGTGGTCATCCAATCGCAATTCTTATTGGACTACACGATAAAGATGCTGTCTTTTGGAGAATATTTAGTGAGACTATTAGGCTCCACTTTAAAATCAATCGTGGAAGGAAAAGAATAAATCAAGATAAAAAGCAATTGTTTCATTTTCACGAGGAAATCATCAACACATTAAGACCTATAATTAAAGAAGGTATCAGAAGCGTAATACTACTCTCCCCACCGAAAAAAGAATATTCAGATGAGCTTCTTAATCACATTAAAAAACATCATTCATGGTTGTTAAAAAAGGTGGATAATCAGGTTGTTTTTTCAAAAATAATCGGTAATCAGGCGAAGACTCAAAAGGATGTATACTACTTAAGAACACAAGAACATTTTAGAGAACTTGTTGAAGAAACTTCAAATCAAGAAGGATTGTTGATACTCGCAGAACTGACAAAGCTTATTAATAAAAATGAAAAGTTCTCAAAGATTCTTTATACATGGAGAGAAATCGATTATGAACTAAAACTTATTAAGCAAAATCCTAAGTTACCTAAGCCAAAATATATTATTCTAACCGATGAATATTTAAAAAATCCGAAAAATCGAAATAAAACACATCGAATTTTACAAATCGCAAAAAACCTGGAGATTAACACTAAGATTATCAGAAAAGAATCCGAAGCAGGTAATATTGTGGATAATTTTGGCGGGTTAATATGTTATTTTTAAAGAAATAAGTTAAAAAGAGAATAAGTATTTTAAAAATCAATTAGGAAATAAATAAAACGGGATTATAATGGAATATCGAAAATTTGGATCTATAGACTGGAAAGTATCTGCGCTTGGATTGGGTGCCATGCGACTTCCTACAAAAAAAATCCTCCCTAGAGTAGATTGGGACGAATCGATAGAGTTAATTCGTTATGCAATTGATAAAGACATCAATTACATCGACACGGGTTGGATTTATGGTCTTGGAGCAAGCGAAAAAGTCTTAGGAGAAGCATTAAAAGACGGATATAGAGAAAAAGTTTTCCTTGTCACCAAATTACCAATGTTCCTTGTCCGAAAATCAGAAGATTTTTACAAATATCTCAACCAGCAATTAAAAAGCCTTCAAACAGATTATCTGGATGCTTATTTTTTCCACGGTCTATCGAGAAACTCATTTAAGAAAGTAAAGGAATTAAATTTAATCGAAAAGATGGAAGAAGCTAAAAATAAGGGACTTATCAAGCATGTTGGATTTTCTTTTCACGATACTCTTCCTGTTTTTAAAGAAATAATTGATTTTTACGATTGGGATCTCGCACAAATCCAATATAACTACATGGATACAGCAGTTCAAGCAACTCATGAGGGGTTGAAGTATGCTCATGAAAAAGGAATTGCAGTTGTGATAATGGAACCTGTCAAGGGTGGAAAATTAGCGAATCCTCCCGAAGAAGCCTTAAAAATAATGAAAAAAGCATCAAACCAGCGAACACCCGTTGATTGGGCTTTGCAATACGTTTGGAATCAACCCGAAGTAGCTGTGGTTCTCAGTGGAATGGGATCAAAAAAGATGGTCAATGAAAATGTTGAAAGTGCTTCAAATTCTGGGATTAATTCATTGAGTGAAGAAGATAATAATATAATTTCAGAACTAGCAGAAATCTATCGCAAAAGCATTCTTGTTCAGTGCACAGCGTGTAAATATTGCATGCCATGTCCTTCTGGAGTCAATATTCCAGAAAATTTTGCTGTTCTGAATAACGTAGCTTACACGGGAGAGAAAGGAGGGATGACCTTCCTTATAAATCGAAGATATAAGAAATTAGCTAAATCGAAGAAAAAGTTAAATAAAGAATATCCAAATGGCAATGCATCCTTCTGTACTAAATGTGGTGAATGTTTAGAGAAATGTCCTCAAGAAATAAACATACCTGAAGAACTTGAAAAGGTAGATGCGATTCTCGGTAAGGGCAAAAATATTTCTGAGTATTATGATTTAAATTCAGATTAATTCAAGTTCTATTTATTTATATTTCTTAGCATAGAGAAAATTTAAGCTAAATAGAAAACCTAATTATCGCTTAAGAAAGAATAAGTTTGACATAAAATAAAAAAATCAAATGAAAAATTAGATTACTCATTTTTTTGTAAAAATAAAAATGTAAAAAAATAGTTAAAATTGTAAATTAGTTATTTTACAGCTTCAAAATATATGTGCCAGAGCTCGTCATCGTCGAGAAAATCCGTTCCTAAGTGCTTGTGCTTAGTTTTTGCTAAATCACGTGGAACTGATTCAGATGCTGGCTTATAGTCTGTGATTACTTTTAACACGGTACCCGGTCTCATCTTCATGAGTTGTTTCTTAGTTTTTAACGCAGGTACGGGACAGACTAAACCGCACACATTTAATTCTTGGTCAAATTTCATAATTCATACCTCTTTATTTTTTAATATTGTTTTTAATTCGTTAATCTTCACATAAAAGTGAAAAAATTGGCTCATCCATACCAGGCTCAACTATCATCTCAAGCTGGTTTAATTGAACTAACCTTAAGGCTTCGTATCTCACTTTTTTTGCTTCTAAATCTAAAATTTCAGCAATTTTACTGATAGTGGCGTGTCCTGTTCTTGTGATATAATTTAAGACTTCTTGTCTAGGTGTTTTATCTAGGACTTTTAACTCTCTTTTTGACTTTAGATTGATTGCTTTCTGTAATTCTTCTTCGTTAACGCTTCCTTGTTCAAACAAACCTTTTTTAATAGCTTTTTCAATAATATCTTTTCCTCTATCTGTCCATGCCACAACTGTAGAATATCCTTTTTCAGAGCCAACTTCTCCGGCTGTAAAATCCGAATAGATTGCAGGAAAATCTTGGCAATGCAAACAGAAGTGATTACAGCTTAAGCACCGTTTTGCTTCCCTTAACGCCGTTTCTTCGTTAAAAATACCCTCGATTTCATCAAAGTCCCATTGAATGTTCTCTGTAGCCATTTCTAAAGATTCTGGTTTTAAAGAAAAGTCTTTTGGTGGTTTCTTTTGTCCAGCGAAAAACATTCTATCTTCTTTATTACGACCGGTTTTAAGATCTTCGCCTTTTAGATATCGATCGATAGAGATGGCAGCTTCTTTTCCGTGAGCAATTGCAGCGATGGCAACGGCTTTTGAGTTCGAAACAATATCCCCGCCTGCAAAAACACCTGGAATGTTAGTTTCAAATGTTATAGGGTCAATATCGATCTTGTTCCGTTCTTTTTTAAGTTTGTTATTTGTAGCTACATCAATTAAATTGAAATCGACGGTTTGTCCAACAGCTATTACAATTATATCGATTGGAATTTCGTAATCAGAGTTTTTAACTTTGTTTAGCGGGCGTCTACCAGTCTCGTTAGGTTCTCCCCATTCAATTTTGTAACTATTTAATATCAATCCGTCTTCTTTTCCTTTTGTTATTTTGGCAGTTGAAGTTCCAAAATGATATTCCATATATTTATATTCTTCCTCGGGAATCTCCCTCAATGTGAGTTCAAGATCTTTTTCAGACATAATATCTACAAGGTGTATTTTTTCAGCGCCCAATCTTAAAGCTGTTTGAGCTACATCAACGGCTACAGGACCTCCTCCTATAATACCGACGGTTTTTCCCTTAAATTCCTCTAGGTTTGTCCATTCACGATATTTCCTATCGATAAGAAAATTAATAGCAACAAACACGTTTGGTAAGTCCTCGCCTTCTAGATGCAATGTACGAGGTTTATATTGACCTGTTGCTATAAAAATTGCTTCAAATCCATTTTTTTTTAAATCTTCAATAGTCATATCTGGACCTAACGGTGTGTTAAAAATTATTTCCACGCCAGTATTTTTAATAGTCTCTACATCGTAATCGAGTATATAATTAGGTAGTCTGAATTGCGGTACTCCAAATCTTAACATTCCACCAGTTTGATCCGCTTTTTCGAAAATCGTAGGAGAATATCCTTTAAGGGATAGAAAATATCCTGCTGTTAAACCTGCTGGTCCAGAACCAATGATAGCCACTTTTTTTCCCAGCTTTTTGATATTTTGAGCTCTTACAGCTCTACCATGTTTAATTTCATATTCGGTAACAAATTTCTTTAATTCTCGAATAGCGATGGGGTTATCGGATCCTATTAACGTACATCCATGTTCACATTCGTTCGTACAAATTCTTCCGCAAACAGAGGGTAAAGGATTGTTTTCACGTACTAATTCCACAGCTTCTAAATAATGTCCTTCTCGAATTAAGGAAATATACCCTCGAGCATCAACTCCTGAAGGGCATCCACTAGAACACGGTGAATAAATTAAACCTCTATCAGTATCTTCAGTTCGAATGCTTGAATTGCAAAATAATCCCATTTTGAGGATATCTCTTTTCATTTCCACCTCAAGTTCAGCAGCACCTCTTATTTCACACGGAACTCCAATAATTCCTAAAGGTTCGAAATCTTCTCCTGTTTCCTCAACTAATGTTTGCAAAACTCCCGATCGTCCATACACAACCCCAGCTTTTTGAACAACATCATCAGGGTTAGTTACTATACTTGCTTTTGGTAAATCATCGATGTTTTGTACCATAACGATTTTGGACAGATCTTTTTCTTTCAAAAGATGCTTTGCAATTGTAGTTACAAATCCACCACTTGATGCTTTTTCTAATATCTCAGAATCTTTGCTTCTTAGAGAATAAATTCCTTTTGGGTGTATCTCTTTGAATTTTTTCTGTATTACTTGAGGACAGTTTTCGTAGCATTTTCCGCATTTTTGTCCATCCCTTTCTAGAATACAATAATCTTTTAATATCGGACGTAACGTCTCCATTTCTACATGCTTGCAATATCCTACACACAAACCGCAGCCTTGACACAAACCAACGTCAATTATTTCTTTTTTTAACAACTCAAAACTCATAATAATTCCTCACTAATTTTAATTTCTGTTATAATACCCGTTTGATCAAGGGTATATTCTATCGAACCATTTTTGTAGGTTCCTTCCACCACATCAAAAACATGGGATTTATAATTGTTAAAATCATCGTTAGGATCGATAATTGACTTGAACCCCCCAAAAAATACATTTGATAAGTTCATGTTACCAGCAATAAATCGAATCTTATCCGTAATTTCTTTATATTTTGATGCGTCTTCGCTCTCAATAGCTTTTGACAAGTCACTTTCTAATTGTAGTAGTTCGTTTCTATACTTTTTAGTCTGTTCGCTTACTTCTATTTGGTTCGCTTTCTCGTAGGATTCTATAAACTTAAGCGTTAATGATACTGATTTAGCACCACCTAAAAGACCTGTTATCAAAGGAATCTCTTCGATCAGTCTACCAATAAAAACATCTTCCAGCAAAGATCCCGAAGAAGGGATTCTACCTTTTGGAAAACCTGAAGTAGGTAATGTGAATCTGAAAAAATTTCCAACCACATCAGGTAAACTATCGGTTAGGTCATCGTCCTCGTCTCCTAATTTGTCAGTTGCTCCCTTAACTGAATGCTCCGTTGCAATCTCTATGTTCCCAGCTAAGGTTCCGAACATTGCTAACATGCGAATTCCAGAACGATCTATGCTTGGTTTACAACCTCTACAAGGAGTATTGTAATCAATACATTTTTCTTTACATTCAGTAGCTGTAAAACCACTACATAGAAATCCTAAGTCGTTAAAACAAGTTTCAGAATCTTCTAATTCAATTTGTCTATTGATTGATTCTAAATAGTCACAAGTTGCCTTTCTGGAACAAACTTGGCATAAACTTTTTAATTTCGGAACTTCTGTTCCGTCAATAGCTAATTTTAATTCTTCAATTTCGCCTAAACATCCATGAACGTTACTATTAATTTCAACTAAATTCGTTAAAGGAGTGACCTCGTGCCCTTTTTGATTTGCTAAAGCAAATACTCCACCAGTGGCAGTACAGCCTCCATAAGCAATAATTTTAGTAGAATTGTTTTTTATGCGTCCCAGATGCTCTAAGTCGTTAGGGAGTAAATAACCCGTAATAACTGAAACATCAACTTTTTCTCCTTTCCAGTTCTTTGGATCGGAAACAAATTCAACTTTGTATTTGGACTCTTCTTTTAATAGTAAAGATTCATTGAAGCACTTTTTACATCCGTTAAATTGAAACACTTTAACATCCATCTTTTATCGTCCCCTTTTCTGTTATTGCAGTTGTTAATCGATCGATAATATCTTCAAAATCACCAACAGCAGTTTCACCTTCCGCAGCTCTCGATGTGTATTGGTTTACGAATTGATCGCTATACCCCAACTCTTTAAAGACCTTTTTCATCAATTTTATTCTATGCATTGAAATTATATTACCATTAAAAAAATGACACGCACCTAAACAACAACCTACGCACGCAACAGCATCTGCACCGTTAGTTAATGCTTCCATGATCTGAATTGGTCCGACTTGACCTGTGCATTGCACTCTAATTATTCTTATCGCAGCGTCGTACGCCATTCTAGCGACACCCGCAGTGTTTGCTGATCCTTGACCGCACTCGTTGCACATGAATACAACAATGTTGTTAATCCTTTCCTGCACGTATTCATCAGGTACTTCACAATTGCTCATTCGCAAACAGCACCCCCGCCTGATACAGCGATTATTTCATCGTATAATTGATCGTCTGTAAAATTTATTAATTGAATTGCATTCGTAGGACAACTTGGCATACACATACCACACGATCTACACGCAATCTCGTTAACCGTCGGTCTCCCATTTTCGTCAATATCAATTGCCGCAGGTGCGCAAATTGTTTTACAAATTCCACAATTCACGCATAAATCGTAATCTATTGATGGCACCAACATTTCCTTTTCAATATAACCTTTGACTAATGGTGCTGCAGCTAGAGCAGCAGCGCTTCCTGCGTGTGCTACGGTTTCAGAAATGTCTTTTGGCCCTTGAATCGTGCCCGCTAAGAAAATTCCTCCTTTACTGCTTAATGTAGGGTTCATCTTAATATGAAATTCTTTTAAGAATCCTTCCTTGGAACGTAAAACTTTAAGTTTAGAACCAAGAGGACCTATTCCTTTAGGAGGAACCATCGCTGCTGACAATACAACCATATCAGCGTTTAATTGTAAAGGCGTCATGCTTAACGTGTCTTCTACAATAACTTTTAGTTCTCCAGTTATTGGATCCTTAACGATTTCCGAAGGTCTTCCTCGGATAAATCGAACTCCAACTTCTTGTGCGGATTGATACATTTCTTCAAAGTTTAATCCCGGAGTTCGCACGTCAATATAACAAACCGTCACATCGGTATCCGGATACATTTCTTTTACAATTCGAGCATTTTTTATCGCGAATTTACAACATACACCAGTACAATACTTATTTCCAACTTGCTCGTTTCTACTCCCAACGCATTGAATCATTACAATACTCTTAGGTAATTTTCCGTCAGAAGGTCGTAAAACTTCAGAATTGGTAAGAGAGGTAGGTGATAACATTCTTTCCAATTTTAATTGAGTAATAACATCTTCGTAGCCGTCTTGTCCATAATGATACGGTTCAACTTCCGTAGGATCGTATTCATCATACCCCACAGCAACAACAATCGAGCCAACTTTAACCGTCTTAGTTTCAGGTTGCATCGAGAAATCAACTGCTTGTACTGGACATACATTAATGCAAGTATTACACTCAATACAAGTCTTCTTGTCCCTTACGAATGTTGCTGGAATTGCTTGTGGATATGCTTTATAAATAGCGTTCCGCATAGACATCCCTTTATCCCATTCGCTTGGGACTTCTACTGGACAGTGTAATGAACATTCACCACACGAAGTACAGTTATCCTTAACATACCGAGGTTTAATTTCGATTTCAACTTCAAAATTCCCTAACGATCCCTCAATGTTTTTAATCTGAGCGTTTGTATAAAGCTCAATTAAAGGATGATTCGCTACTCCGTTAGTTAACGGTGAAATTGAACATTGTGGGCACTCTAAAGTTGGAAATGTTTTATTCAATTGCGTCATATGTCCCCCGATCGTCGAATTCTTCTCTACTAAAAACACTGGTATTCCTAATTCCGCCAAATCATTTGAAGCTCTAAGACCCGCGATACCCGCACCAATAACTAACGCTGCTTTAGTAGTTTGAACTCTTCTTGTTTCTACATCTTCAAGTTTTCGAGCGCGATTAACTCCTGCTTCCACCAATTGAAGTGCTTTTTCAGTAGCCTTTGCTTTGTCTTTTTGATGAACCCAACTACAATATTCTCGAACATTGACTTGTTGGTGTCTGTGTTTATTAATACCCTCTTCGGCAATTGCTCTCGCAAAAGTCCTACCGTGTTGATTTTTAGAACAACTCGCTACAACGGTTCTATTAACTCCTAATTCTTTAATTGAATCTTTAACCATCTGAACTCCCGGTTTAGAACACATAAACATATAATGCTCTGCTTTTACAACATTTGGTAAATCTTTTGCGTAATTTGCCACTTTTGCGACATCTACAGTTCCAGCAATGTTATGACCGCAATGACATACAAATACGCCAATTCGGGGTTCTTCAGAGTCCTCCGATCCAACTTTACTTTCTTCCATTTTTTCTTCTTTAACAGCCATCTATATGGCCTCCTCTTCTTTTTTGACTTCTTCTCCACCAAAAATATAATCTTTTCCCATCATTTGATATTGTAGACCAACAAATTCTTGGTCCATCCCCATACAATACGCGACAAGCTGGGAAAGGTGAATTACGGGATAATCGTAATTACAGTTTTTATTTTTGTTTAGATAATCCTGCCCCGTCTCAAATTGTAAGTGACAGAACGGACATATGTCTAAAATAAAGTCAGGTTCGACTTCGTCAATATTTTTCATTTTTTCTCCAAAAATCGTCATGCTCGTATCTCCGGAATATGCTTTTACGCCTCCGCCTGCTCCACAACATGTGAGTTGTTCTTTGAATCGAACAGACTCCACTCCTAAAACCTCAATAAATTCTTCTACTATGGTAGGTCCCTCTGAGCTCTCTATCTCCCGAATTCTTGTAGGTTTTAGAAAATGACATCCATAATGTACAGCCGCACGAGCGTTTACTTTTCTGGTTATTAAATCTTCTATGCCCCATGGCCCAATTTCGTATCCTAACACCTCAGCAACGTGTCGGACATCAATCGTACCTTTAAACTCGTAATCTCCGAGCAGTTTTAGCTTTTCATTCACTAACTCTCTGTGTTCTTCGTTCTCTTTCAAGTGTTTATTAATCTCTTGGAGCGTTCCAAAGCATCCGTTACAAACTGTAAGAATATCTGCATCAAGTTTTTCAGCTATACATAGATTTCTAGCACCTGCTACCATCCAATCAACCTTGTTAAAAGATCGAAAGACTCCTGGAGCCGGACAACAACTGGCGCGTTCCATATCTAATATCTCATATCCTAATTTCTTCATTACAAATTTAGTTGCTTTTTCAATAGCAGGATATCGATTTGGCATGAGACATCCAAGAAAAAACGAAAATGTTTGTTCTTTTACCATTTATTACTTCTCCCCCTTTTTCTCTTCCTTTTTTTTCTCCTCCTTAACGGGAGGAAGATCAAATAAGTGTTCTTCAAATTTCTTTAAATCTTTATCATCTCCCTCTTGCTTATATTTAAACGCAGTTGGAGGGAGTTCTTCTAATCCTAATTCGACCCTTCGCTTTCTAATCTCGTCGTTTATCGGCACTGCGTGGCCAAAATTCTTTAAATAGCCAACGACAGCTCTATGAGCTGGTGATATATTTCCCAATTTAGTCGCGTAATTTCTGAGTTCCATTATTACATCGGTTGGCCTTACATCGCGAGGACAACGTTCATAACATTGATAACATGTCGTACACAACCAAATATCAGGATCCTCTAGAACAGATAAATCGCCAAGAACTACTTTTCTAATAATCGACCGGGTCTTTAACGCGGTCCATCTGCCGCTTTCACAACTCGCGGTACACGAACCACACTGTATACATTGCCAGATGTTCGATTTTCTTTCTATATCTTTGAAATAGTTTTTATCGAAATCTTCATCCGTCTTATATTCTCGGTGTTCTTCTTTTGTTTCAGACATTTTTTCCACCTTTTTATTAACTTGAAAAAAAAAAAAATTTTAAAAATTTATTTATAGTGAGACTATTTGTCCGCCTTCACTCATTTCTAAGAATGTTGCGGCACCAACAGGATCTTCAACGAAGTCATACATTTCTTCTCGCTTAATTCCCATTAAATCCATTGTCATTTGGCATGGAAATAATTTCATGTTGCCATTTTCGACAGCGTCTTTAATCATACCCCATGGATCTTCAATCCCAAATTTTGCCATCCTTTTGCCAAAAATCTTAGCACCCATACCCTTCATTGGGGTAGGCATTCCAGCAACTTTAGGTTTAAACTTTTTGGTTAATAAGTTCAAGCCCCAAAAGGTGAAGAAAAAATTGGATTTGGTTTCCATAGCGTCTGCTGTGGTACCTAGGAGCATCATCATTGCGAATTTCTCGAACGATTTGTCCTTAACTATATAGTTTATTGTTTCTCCCATATTTTTTCACTTCTGTTTTTTGTTTTTTTTGTTTTATAATTTTTAATTCATTTATATTCCAAAATTTTGTAATATTTTATTACCATAATTTTCAAAAAATCTATTTTGATCTCCTGGAGTATTTACATCCAAGATATTATTTTTGGTGTTACATCTAATAAATCGATTAAATCGTCATATTCAATTGCTTTAACCTTATCGTGAATTTGTTCCAGATCTATACCACGAGCTTGTAAATCAGGGATCATCGCATAAACAACGATATTCATATTGAGTAATTCTTCCATCTTCTCCGGAACCTTGCCTTTCTTGTTGATCCCAATAACTCCGTCGTGAATTAGAACTAATCCAAGTTGCGAACCTTTGTTAATTTGTGCTTTTAAGATCGGTAATAATCGCTCTAATTGTGTTCCAGTCATTTCACTATATCCAAATAAATACAATACTTTCCTGGTTTCAGACATTTTTTATTCTCCTCCCTTAAAATCTAAAACTTGTGTCTGCGTTTTCAATTAAATTAACGACTTCTTCAATTGTGACGATCTTCAAATTTTCGTATTCAACTAAGTCATCAGCACTCATCCCAGCATCTTTTAAAGCTTGATCCACTACGTAAAGTTCTAAATCTGATAAGTCTGCGATTTCCATAACTTCATCGAATGTGTCCATTCCAACTGCCTCTGGTTTCGCGTTTTTGCTAAGTAAATAAACAGCGTCTCCCGTAAATACGATTTGACAATTAATATATTCTCCAAGAGCTACAAATCCAGAGCCAATACGAACTGCTTCCAACGCTGAATTCTTACCTATTGGCGAGTGATCAGCTATTATAACTACAGATTCTACCATTTTACTTAACCCCCCGCTCCAAATACAATTAATTTGTCTGATTCTACAGCCCAGTTAGAAAAGTCGCCTAACCCTTCTTCTGTAGCTCCTTTAATAAAGCTCGATTCTTTTAATCCCGTTAGACTTACCCAGGTTGAACATCCAACCGTGGGAATATTATTCTCAGTTGCAAATGTTTCTAGCTTTTTGGGAATATCTCTTATAGAGCTTCCACTGCTAATGTCTCCCTTTATGTTGTAAACGCCAGTTCCAAAGAAAAAAAATCCCTTAATAGTATGCCCTTTCTTTATCAAAGATTTACAAATCTCTATTAACGAGTCGCTCGCTTCGAATTTGTAAGGTTCAGTACTAATAAAAAAAGAATAGGTTGTCATTGTTAATCACTTTTCTCGTAAGTCTAAGGTTTAAGCTTTTTGAATTGTAAAGGTTATATGGCCGTTATCTTCATTAGTCTCGACAATCGTATCCCCAGTCTTTTTGATAAGAGCAGGTACGTCTTTTAAGGCTCCTTTGTCGTCGACAACCAATTCAAGAGTTTGTCCTGAGCTCATTTTCTTTAACTCCTTTTTAGTCATGAGGACAGGCATTGGGCATTTTTTTCCTACTGCATTAAGTGTTAAATCTGCCATTTTTTTCAACTTTTTTAGATATTTTTTTTATTTTTTCTGGTTTTATACCAAATAAAGTTTATATCTGATATTCCTTGTAGATTAAAAATGCAGACCAGTATTTAAATCATAGTTTTTTTGTTTATAAGAATCACCTTTATCTATAAAAAAAAACTAAATTGATCATCAATTGTAGTGAAAAAAATTATAAGTAAGACTTACTATATTTAAATTAATAAATAAAAAATTGGAGTAACTTCAATGGCAACAGATAATAACAAACCATTAGAAATAGATGAAATTGATCGAGAAATCTTGGACTTATTACAAAATGATGGAAAAATCACAATAAACAAGATTGCTGAAATGGTATCAACAAAGTTAAAACAAAAACCAAAAAGCGCAACTGCGATCAGGGCCCGTGTCCAAAAATTAGAAGACACCTTAATTAAAAAGTACGTAGCTTTAATAGATTGTCGTCATTTGGGATATCGAGAAATGGTCATGGCGTCATTGAGAGTTAACTCACAACAACCAATTGAGCAAGTAAAAACCGAAATAGAGAACATGGAAAAAATCAAATTCGGCTACGTAGTGACCGGAGAATATCCTCTTTTTATCATGGCTAAATGTTTAGACCATGAAGACTCTATGAGGTTAATTGACCAATTACGAAACCTTCCGGGAGTGGAAGAGGTAAAAACTCAAATCGTTCTTGATAGAATCAAGGAAGATACTACGATTATTATACCGGAATAAAAATAGCTTTTTACCATTAGCTAGGAAAATATAAATGTTTGCATAATGAGTTTTGTAAACAGATAGGTCATAATTTTTTCATCTTCTTGATATAATCACTTCTTACGCGTTTAATTTCCTTCTTTACCCTCCTAATCGTCGCGTCTATTTCAACTTTTTCAGTTTTGAGCTTAGGAAGAGTTGATAGAGTTGAGCCATAAATCTTTTTTGATTCATGTTGTATTGTTCGTTCAATCTGGTTTAACTTTTTATGTTTTGTTGCCAACAATGATTCTAAATCTTTCAGCTTTTTATGGTAATCTGATTCAATTTTTTTTTTCAATTCTGATTTTGATTCATTTGCCATAGAATTTTCCAATTCAAAATATATTCGTTAATTCTTATTTTAAAGGTACCAATTTTGATTAGATAAAATAATTACCTCAATATAAGATTTTATGTAAAGAATATTTCAACAATTGGTTCAAAAAGATTCTATGAACCTAATAGAGCAATTACGAAACCTTCCAGGGGTGGAAGAAGTTAAAACCCAAATTGTTCTTGATAGAATTAAGGAAGATACGACAATCATAATTCCAGATTCGAAACAATCAGAAAAAAAGAAATTTAAAAAATAAATATTAAATAATTTAATCCTACTTATTTAAAACTTCAAGCGTCTTATCGACGATTCTCTTAGTATTGGGAAGCGCTTGGTTTTCTAGCTTTATTGCATAAGGTATCGTATTTTCAGTGCATACACGACCGAATTTAAACGAAATTTCATTTTCCAAAAGCAAAGCACATATTTCGCCTGAAAGTCCAAAATTCTTATAATCTTCATCAACAACTAAGAGAGCTTCAGTTTTTTCTACAGACTTCTTTAATCCTTCACTATCTAGTGGTGCTATACACCTTAAATCTAAAACTTCCGCGGAAATACCTTTTTCTTCTAAAATATTAGCAGCTTCTATGGAACGATGAACACCAACACCAACACTAACTAATGTAATATCACTTCCATCCTTCATATGATTTAGTTTACCTAAAGGAATTGGTTCCCATTTATCTGGAACTTCTCCCTCTGCTCCTTGTTCTGGAACGTCAAAAGAAACCGTAGTTCTCCCACCTATAGCCATATTTTCCAACCAATAATCAGCTAGGAGTTTGTGTTCAAAATAGATTACTGGATTATCTTCATAGATAGAAGACAGCATTAATCCTCCAGCGTCTGCAGGATTTGACGGAACGACAATTTTTAATCCTGGGATGTGAGCTAACCAACCCCATAAACTTTGTTCGTGTTGTCCAGCATCACCATATCCTCCACCACAAGCGGTTCTGATAACAAGAGGTACTTTCCATTTATTTCCCGAGAAGAATGGAATTTTTGCAGCGTGATTAAGGATTGCATCCATTGTAACTGCTATGAAATCTACTAACATGACTTCTGCAATAGGTCGTAAACCTGCCATAGCAGCACCGACGGCAGCACCAACAAATCCACTTTCGCTTATGGGAGTGTATTTCACTCTTTCTTTACCAAATCGAGCAAAAAGATTGATCCGTAAAGTGTGTACATCTTCTCCCAGAATAATAACATTTTCGTCTTCCTCCATAGCCTGTGTAAGCGCACTTTCAATAGCTTGGGCAAAAGTCATTTTAGTCATATTTAATACCTCCTTTATATATTTCTAACGCCTTGCTAGTAAGTTCTTCAATCTCTTTAGCTACATCTTCTTCAATCTGTTTTAAGCGATCCTCCTCATCCTTTAATTTCTTTTTTGTGAAAACAATAGGATCACCTTTTTTTTTAGTTTGAGCTCCAATTTTTCGAACCAATAAAAGAACTTCGTCTAAGCTTTCACCCGCATATTGTTTGAGAGGTTCTGCAGTTTCAGCCATCATGACGGGATCTTGATTATTCCTAAGGAGCAAATCTCCAAGTAAATGCGCTTCCATGTGTGTACAAGTGGCGTGAATAAACTGAGGTCCACTGTTTTTTCGCAATTTTGATATTGCCTGGTTTGTCACATTCCAGACAGCTTCTACATCTGTTCCATTGACACTATATCCTTCAATCCCAAAACCTTTAGCCCTATCTAAGATTGTACCCCCAGTACAATTGTTAGTAGTCGTTGTGACTGCCCAATCATTATCGCAGCATACAAAAAGAACAGGTAAGTTCCAAACTGAAGCTAGATTCATTGATTCCATCATCATTCCCTGATTAACTGCTCCCTCTCCAAAGAACGCTACGGCGATTTTGTTTAGTTTCTTATAACTTAATGCGAGTGCAAAACCTGTAGCTGCTGGACCTGACGCGCCTACTATTCCTGAAGCAGCGATTAAATGTTCTTTTGAAAAAAGATGCATGTGACCTCCCTGTCCTTTACATAATCCTTCAGAATGACCAAAAAACTCGAGTAGTAAAGAAACTGGATCTACTCCTCGCATGATGAATTGAGGGGTTCCTCGATGAGTAACAGCCATGGCATCTCCGTCTTCTAATTGCGAAACTACTCCCGCTACGATTGCCTCCTCTCCAATACCAAGGTGCATTTCACCTGTAATCAACCCTTCTTTCCATAGTTTCGTTACGGCGTTTTCAAAAAGACGACTCCGTAGCATCATTTTGTATAATTTCCAAATATCAATTTCATTCATAATATTCACTTATTATACTAATATTTCTTTTTTATTAAAGAATTTAAAATTTAATTTATAACGAAATTTTGAATTTTTTATGACTTTACACAAAATAATATATATAATTTATAACTATAATTCTATTATGGCAAATAAAACTATTTCTTTACCTCCTGAAACATACGAAAAACTGCGAAAAGAAAAGCGAAAGGGAGAATCCTTTGCAGATCTCATTAGCAGATTATTAAAAAAAACTAAGTCAAGAAAAAAAATATTAGAAGACTTAGCTGGAGCATTTAAAGAAGATGATGAATGGGACACAATCATTGAAGAGATATATCAAGAACGAAGAAGACCAGCTAGAATCTGAGGAGAATTAAAATGGTAGTATTAGATACAGATGTTTTAATATATTATCTCAGAGGAAAGAATGATAGTTATATAAAAATGAAGAATCTAAAAAAAAAAGAGGAGTCTTTGAACACGACGATTTTCAATGTAGCTGAATTGTACAAAGGTTGCTATTCCATGAAAAATGTTGCTAAAGGATTAATGAAGGTTAAGTTAATAATTGATGCGTTAGATGATATTTTTTTATTTGAGAATGATTCTGCAGAAGAGTTTGCCAAACTTTCTTCAGATCTCCAAATTAGGGGACATCCTATTGGTATTATGGATGAATTAATTGCTAGTATTTGTATTGTGCATCAAGAATCCCTTTACTCCGGAAATATAAAACATTTTGAGAGAATTGATGATCTCAATATATATGATTGGAATAAACTTTAATGCTTTAATTCAAATTATATAGTTTAAAAAGGGATTCAAGTTCATTTGGAAGAAGATTAAACTCAGATCGTTCTTGACAGAATCAAGGAAGATACGACGATCGTACATAAAATTATAGTATAGATTTAGTGGAATAAAAGGAATTCAACTTTCTCTGTTTAAAAACACACCCTTTTAATAAAAATTATAATTTAATGTTGAAGTGTACAAATCTCTGTACAGGGTGTACAGAAAATAGTATTATTAAATAGATGACATAATTGTAACATAAGAAATTTTATACAATAATAAAAAAAAAACAATTTTGAAATCACATCCAAAAACAAATTTATATTATAATGGTGAAACCAAAATGAAATCAAAAGTAAAAATAGAAATAATAATAGTAATCACTTTTGGAATCCTTTTCGCTTTAGCACTAGGGTTTACAATTAGTCCAAGTTTTATTACTGATGACAACGATGTTATTAATTCTGACAAGGAAAAACCAAAAATCCCAGCAGTATCAGGAAAAATTCATATTAACGATGACAATCCAAGTATTAATTGGACTGTTGCTAAAGAAGGTGGAATATGTACGGGGAATGGTACTTATTCTGATCCTTATATTATTGAAGATTTAGAAATAGATGGTGAAGGCTCGGGAAATTCTATTTTAATTGAAAATTCCAATGTGTATTTTAAAATCGTAAATTGTACCCTCTATAATGCGGAATGGGGATCAGAAGCTGGAATCGGATTATTGAATGTTAATAACTCCCAATTGATTGGTAATAATTGTTCATATAGTCAGTTGGGGATAGTATTTGGCGATGGTTGGGGTGGTGGGAGTTGTTATAACAACACATTATCTGGAAATATCGTAAATAACAACCGTGGTGGGATACTTTTATCTGATAGTTTTAATAATACAGTCTCGGGAAACACTGCAAATAACAACACATGGTGTGGGATATATATATTAGCCTGTAATTACACTGTCATTTCGGGAAACACTATGAATGATAATAATATGAATGGTTTACATTTAGCTGGGAATAATAGCATCATTTCGGGAAACATTATGAATGATAATAACATGCATGGGATGTGGATAGCATATAGTTATAATAACACTTTCTTAAGAAACACAGTAAATAACAATAATTGGAGTGGGATATGCTTAGTAGATAGTAATTATAACATCATCTCGGGAAACACCGCATTTTATAATACCGAATGTGGGATTGTTCTTTTCTATAGCAATTATAACACTATTTCAGGAAACACCGCAAATTACAACCGGTGGGGGATAATTCTTTCCGATAGCGATTATAACATCGTTTCGGGAAATTATGTAATAGGAAATGATGAATGTATCGTTGAATTAAATTGCCAAGGGAATGTAATTCAAGATAACGATTGTACACTTAAGCCATCATTAAATTACCTGCCAACTATTCTCTTTATAAGTATCTGCATCGTTGGAGTTTCTGTTTTTATGATATATAAAAATGGTAAAATGTTTAAAAAACCTCAAGAGGATTTGGATTTCTTATGACACATAATCGGGCGGAAGTAAGGGAAATTCAAAAGACCTTAAAAATGGTTTCTCTTGGAGCTGCATCCTATCAAAAAAATAAATTTGTGAAGGCAGGGATTATTTCAAAGAATGATGACGATGGTAAATATTACTTAAAAGAAGATGTCAATCTAGAACAGAAGGAAAAGATTACCGTAGCCCCTGTAGTTAAGGATGAATCAGATTTAATAAAAAAAAAGAGAGCCTTAAGAAGATGGAAACAATCAATTGGTTAATAATAATTATTGTTTATGTCCCGAGAAGTTTAAATTTGGGCTCAGAGATTTCAAAAAATAGAAGAAATACTTCTTACAAGAAGATTTGGATTTCTTATGACACCAAGTGGGAGAAAGTATAAAAAGGAAGGACTTGTAATAACTTATAGATCCTCGAAATCAAAAAATAGAACTTCACTTGCAATGTCAGATTCTGATGTACAAGAACAAAAAAAAAAGGACAATCGGGAAAAAGTATTGCAAGGGAAGATTCTCCAAGTGTATTGGTATATTTTAACTCATCATCGCGCGGGAGTAAGAGAGATTCAGAAGGCATTAAAAATGGTATCTCCTGGAACTGTTACCTATCAATTAAATAAATTATTGAAAGCAGGGATTGTTACAAAAAACGATGAAGATGGTAAATATTATGTGAAGGATGGTGTAAAAAAGGGTGTGTTAGGATTTTATTTTCGCATAGGACCACTTATGATTCCTCGATATTCTTTATACTTAGTTATTAATATTCTAGGTGTGATAGGATATACATATCTTGCGACCATTTATGGTGATGCATTTATTACTAATCCAGCTAGCCTACTTTTTCTGTTTTTTATAATTTATTGCACTTCTGTATTTATTTTTGAATCTATTAAAATTTGGAAACGAAAACCTACCTAATTAGTAAAAAGCTTAATTTTGAATTTTTTTTTCATTAGTGTTCCGATGGAAAAAGGACCAGTATATTGCGTAACCAAAAAAAATTTAGAAAAAAACTCATAAGTGGCTTCTTTTTAAGGATTGAGTAAAAAAAATATGTTCTATTGATTATAATGTGAAGAGAAACTTGGAACTGTTATTCTACCACAGTTATTACTACATTCCCTTTTTTATGTCCTTTATCGACATAGGTATGAGCGTCGACCATCTGTTCCAACGGATAAGTTCTATCTATGGCCGATTTTAGCTTCCCGGCCTCAATAATTTCTCTAAGAAATATCAAAGTTTCATTCTTTTCGCTATATCTTCCCTTTAAAACTGTCACATAGACCCCGTCAGGAGCTAGGCCTTTCTTACCATTTGAAAACGAGTCCTTTCCAACGGCATCAAATATGATATCATAAAGCTCTCCGCTCTCTGTGAAATCTTCTTTAGTGTAGTCAATTACCTTATCGGCTCCCAGAGATTTCACCAATTCTAAGTTCGCGGTACTGCATACTCCGGTAACTTCTGCCCCAAAATACTTAGCGAGCTGTACCGCAAAAGTCCCATTACATCCTGAAGCACCATAGATAAGAACTTTTTGGCCGCTCTGGATATTTGCCGTTTTAAGATAATGCAACGCTGTGCTAGCCCCAGTAGAAACAGCAGCAGCTTCCTCATAGGTCATATTGTTTGGTTTTATTGCTACCATCCCTGCCTTCCATTCTTCTGGTAGACATACGTACTCAGCATAAGCACCATTTTTTAACCCGGTGGTACTCCCATAAACTTGGTCACCTTTCTTAAATTGTGTGACATCTTTGCCTACAACTTCAATTTCACCGGCTAGTTCAAAACCTAGTATTTGCCTTTTTGGTTTTCGGAGACCAAATATTAATCGTACGCCGAGTGTATATATTTTTTTATCTGGGTGATAACCACTTCGAGCTAATTTTACCGCAGCGTTTACTGTTGTTGCATATACTTTTATAAGTATTTCATTGTCTTTGGGGGTAGGTTTGTCTACCTCTTTAAGCTGAAAAACCTCCGGCCCCCCATAGTTTTCATATACCATAGCTTTCATTTTTTCTTTATTTTCCATTTTTTTCACCATTTAATTTTTAAACAAGAAATTGAGTCCATGCGAACCAAACGGTAAGTATATTAAACCCCATGCTTACAATGAGCAGGAATTTATCGTAAGCTTTATAACCCTTTATTCCAGCGAGATTAAACACAATCCAGAAAATAGCTACTATGATGTTTACGACGCTATTTACTGGATGCTCCAATATCAGGGATAGGACAATCATAACAATCGGAATTAGCATTATTATTGCCATTCCAAACACCATTTTCTGAGTCATTGGCTTACCTTCTATTTCTCCTGGTGTAAAATCCCCAGCAAAAATTCGCATTACGTCGCCTAACAAATAAACTAACATTACAGCAACCCATATGAATGAAAGTATTATCTTCACATCTTCCATATTTCTAACACATCCTTTACTTTACAATATTTGATTTTGTACATCGATTGATATACAATTGCTTTCATGATAAGTTATATTAGAATACATTCTATTAGAAATTAATGACTGGATTAAGAATGATTATTCTCTATAATCGAGAAATAATGTTTCATTATCGTCCTCCACATTTTTGACTTTAGTGGAGTCATTTTTGAGTAGAAAGTTGTTTATATTTGTTGTATAACTTCTCAATAATCGCGTTAAATGCTTCTATTACACCCTCCCCCGTTTTTGCAGATGTAATGAAACTTCCAAGGAAATTATATTTGTGAACAAGTTCTTGAATTTTCATGTTATTAATATTATCATTCTCTACTAAATCAACTTTATTAGCGAATAAAACAACCTGTATATCGCCACAATACTTTCTTAATTCATTATACCAATTTTCTATATGCATGAAGCTGTTCTTGCCTAAATCGTTCTCCTCAAGGCTAATTACTATGATAGCTGCTCTACTTTCTTTATAAAACAAGTGATGGAGAAAATTGAAATCAGCTTGACCGGCGATATCCCAAAATATTAATCTAATCATGTCTCCATTAATTTCTTTGCTATATTTTGATAATTGAGCTCCTATGGTTTTTACATAATCCTTTTCAAATGTTCCCTTAGTGAATTTCTTAATTAAGGATGTTTTACCTACTGCTCCATCTCCAACGACTACAATCTTAAATCGAAATTCCTCCGAGTTCTTCATTAGATTTCTATTTCTTAATGAAAATAAAATTCTTTTTTAATGTAAGATTAGTTTTAGTTTAATATAAAATTTTGGGGAGCTGGAGTGATTGAATAATACAATTCTTCTATTTTTTTTTTTCAACAAAGATTTCTGTAATCAATGATTCAAACGAGGGAATATCGTCTAATTGAACTGATTTACTCTTTTGGAAAAAATTCTGTAAAGATTGCCAAATAACACTATCATTCTGTATGGAATCAATAAAATTTTTAATTTTATAGTGAGCAAAATACGAGTGTCCTTTAAAGATATAACATGCTAAAAATGGTTGAGCAGGCTTCATAAGAAGCGTATATTGACCAAAAACTGCTCTATCAAGCCCTTCAGAAAATATCTCACTAATAATAAAATTTATGGTGGTCAAGATACCTCCTAAAATATCGTCTTCAAAAGAAAAATCTGTCAAAAATTTTTTAGAGAATAAAAGATTCCCACCCTCCGTTAAGATTAAGAGCATAACAGGGTCTTCTTTTGATATTTCTGGAACTTCTATCATTCGTCTTTTTATCATATTTTCCATTTGCTCGTTCAAACCAGTAAGCTCCAAACGTTCAGATAAAGAAACATCAGAAGTTTTCAAATTCTCCCACATTTTGGTTTTTCTGAGTAATTCATCATGTTCGTACGAAATTTTCATTGCCAATCGTTTTATACCATATGATTCTGCTATTTTTTGAGCCTGAGTTAAAAATCGCTTAGCTTTCTTTATATCTAAAGTTAATAATGAAAGTTTGGCTTGCAAAAAATAAGTTTCGGCTAAATATAAATATAAATGTTGATCTTCAGCAATATATAGCAACTTTTGAATATATGGTTGTATCTCATTTAGTATCTCAAGGTCATTAGTTATCCGAAGTTCAGTTAGGTATAAATCACATAAATTTATGATCGCTGTAATCCGTGGCTCACTAAGTAATGTATCGTCCAAAGCTAACTTATTAAATATTTCTTCAGCTTTAATACGGTCTCTTGCTCGTAGACTTGATTTTAATATCGTAGCCTTAGAAATATAATAAAAAGTTTTAGAATTTTTGGTATCAATTTTCTTGGAATGATAACGCAAATGATCAAGATAAACTTTCGCTTCTTTAATATCTCCCTTACTGACATAAGTTTCAATTAAGGTACCTAACACAACTGCCAAGTGTCGATTATTTTTAATCTTAAAGGCTTCTTTTGCATATTTTATTGCGTTATCATATTCTTTCATATGATAAAATTTGTCAGCAATATTATTAAGACTCGCAGAAATCAATGCTTTATTGCCAGTGTCTTTGGCAAGTTCATAAGCTTTTTTATTCAATTCTAGAGAAGTGTGAATATCCCCCTTAAAAAAATGAATACCAGCCTTTATCCTTTCAAACAAAGATTCTCTTTCTCTTAGATCTAGTGAAGATGTTGCTTTAATTATTTTAAATAAATCTTCAGTTTGCCTAATTACATCTTCACATTCACTTAAATTTATCATTATCATATGGGTATAAGCTTGAATGAGTAAAACATCTAATGATGATACTAAATCTCCTAGTTTCTGAAATTCTTGAAAAATTTCCTTAGCAAGTTCAATTGCGTCTAAAAATTTTCCTAACTGAATTAATAGATTAGCTTTAACAAGTTTATATGAGAGTAATTCTTTGAGAGAAAGATCGTCTCCTTGTTCTAATTCTAAAATAATTTGGAAGGCTTCCTTTATTTTCCCCTCTTCTCTAAGTTGCCTTACTGAATTCAAACCTTTAATCTCAGGATGAAACATCTACTCAATAAACATCTTAAATCAAGACATTTTTGTATATAATTACTAATATAAGCTAAATTGTGTTTTAAATATAATGTAAAAAAGTGCTTATTAATTTCATGTATCTTTGGACCGAATCAATACAAGAAAGACGGTATACAATAAATGTATCATAAAAAAGAATTTTATGATTCTAAGATTTTTCTTTCTCAATAAAGATCTCTGTTATCAACGATTCAAGCGACGGAATATTGTCAAATTGAACTGATTTACTCTTTTGGAAAAATTTCTGTAAAGATTGCCAAATAACACTATCATTCTGTATGGAATCAAGGAAATTTTTAATCTTATGGTGAGCAAAATACGAGTCCCCTTTAAAGATATAACAAACTAAAAATGGTTGAATGGGCATCATAAGAAGAGTGTATTGACCAAAAACTGCCCTATCAAGACCTTCTGAAAATACCTCACTAATAAAATAATTTATCGAAGTTAGAAAGCCCCCTAATATATCATCCTCAAGAGAAAAAGCCTTTATAAATTTTTTAGAGAACAAAAGATTACCACCCTCCGTTAAGATTAAGAGCATAACAGGGTCTTCTTTTGATATCTCTGGAACTTCAATCATTCGTCTTTTTACCATATTTTCCATTTGTTCGTTCAAACCAGTAAGCTCCAAACGTTCAGATAAAGACGCTTCAGAAACTTTCAAATTCTCCCACATTTTGGTTTTTCTGAGTAATTCATCATGCTCATATGAGATTTTCATTGCTAATCGTTTTATCCCATTTGATTCTGCTATATTTTGAGCTTGAGTTAAAAATCGTTTAGCTTCCTTTATATCCAAAGTTAATAATGAAAGTTTTGCTTGCAAAAGGTAAGTTTCGGCTAAATATAAATATAAATGTTGCTTTTCTGCAATACTTAACAATTCTTGAATATATGGGTGTATATCGTTTATTACCTCAGGGTCATTAGTTATCCGAAGTTCAGTGAGATATAAATCACATAAGTCAATAATTGCTTCAATCCGTATATAACTAAATATTGTATTGTCCATAGCTAACTTTTTAAATATATCTTCCGCTTTGATACGATCTCTTGCTCGTAGACTTGATTTTAATATCGTAGCCTTTGAACTGTAATATGTATTTTTTTTTCGTTTAAAATCAAGTTTCTTGGAATGATAACGCAATTGATCAAGATAAACTTTCGCTTCTTTAATATCTCCCTTACTGACATAAATTTCAATTAAAGTAGATAACGCAGCTGCCAATGATGGGCTATAATTAACTTTAACAGCTTGCTTAGCATACATGATTGCTTTATCATATTCTTTCATATGATAAAATTTGTCAGCAATATTATTAAGACTCGTAGAAATCAATGCTTTATTGCCTGTGTCTTTGGCTAGTTCATAAGCTTTTTTATTCAATTCAAGAGAAGTGAGAATATCTCCCTTAAAAAAGTAAGACATAGACTGTATCCTTACCAAGAAAGATTCTCTTTCTCTTAGGTCTATTGAAAATTTTGTTTTAATTATTTTAAATAAATTTTCTGCTTGCCTAATTAAATCTTCGCCTTGAGTTAGATTGGCCGTTATCATATAGGAATAACCTTGAATGAGTAAAGCGTCAAATGACGATACTAAATCTCCTAGTTTCTTAAATTCTTGAAAAATCTCTTTAGCAATTTCAATTGCGGCTAAGTGGTTTCCTGAAATACGTAATAGATTAGCTTTAACAAGTTTATATGAGAGTAATTCTTTAAGAGAAAGATCATCTCCTTGTTCTAATTCTAAAACAATATGTAAGGCTTCCTTTATTTTCCCCTCTTCTCTAAGTTCTTTTACGGGATTCAAACCTTTAATTTCTGGAAGAAACATCTACTTAAAAAATATTTTAAATCATGACAATTTTGGATATATTTACTAATATAAACTAAATTGTGTTTTAAATCTAGTGGTTAATTCCATTAAAGAAAGTCAGAACATTTTCTCTAAATAAGGATAAAAAAAAAAAATTAGAAATTTTTTAAATTATGGCGTTTAGCTTCTCTGTTTGATATAGGCGACAATACTAAGAATATTTTTTGCAGCATTTATAATTAAATCGAAGATCATCTGAGATACCGTGGCAGCCATAAATGTTGACGCAAACATTGCTAATACTGTAGCTTCAACAATTATTACTGATATACACATGCTAATTAAACAAATAAACAGCAATTTAATCTCCTCCCATTCCTTTTTGCGAAGCATTATAATTACAAAAAGGAAAGCAACAAAACAGATACCTCCAAAAGCTCTTACGTGAAGTGGATTTGTCCAACCCTCATAATTCAATGTCATATCATATAGAAAGACAAGCATGACCCCAAATATGAACCAAATAATAGCATCGACTATAAGTGCGATTTTTGTTAATTTTTTAATTTCAGTCATTTTTTTTATCAACTCAATTTATTTGCTATTTTATTATTATCATCAAATTGACTATCAATGTGGTTTTAAAAAAAAAAAAGATTTTAGAGAATATTATCTTATTTTTCATGATAGATTCGGCGCTATTGGTTTCAGAATTTAATGTATCTTGTTAAATTGGACACTGGACCGATTGGTACTATCCCTATTCCATATCCAAAATCCATTTCTATACCTGTATCCCAAAAAACTCCAGCAAGTACCCAACTTTCTCCTTTCGAAATTAAAGGATCTTCGCCCAACGGTGGAGGAAGAAGGTTACCCTCGTTATCAAACTCTCCCGGATAATATTCTTTTGTAAGGCTTAGCCACATAAAAATGGTAGCCGGGATGTATTTACCTTCCGTATTTGGCATCATTAAAAACATCGAATTTCGGAAAAATACTGTATAATCTGTATTAGTAGTTTTAAACTTCCCCTCACCCTCAATCCACCAAACGTTAATCCACCAGGCATTAAAGATGGGACAATAGAACACATGTTTAGAGGTATTTAGTGATCCTTTTTTAAGCGTTCCTTTCATCGTATACACTTTTTCACCTGAATCGTAGATTCTTTGATGGAAAACTACTTGCCCTGATAAGGGTTCACCGCATTCATCGAGCTCAATTTTGCCTACGATAAGATTAGTGGCATCGAGATCTAGATCATCTCCTATTGCTATGAATAAGAAGCGATTAGACCCAGCTGCCATCACTGGTGTCATAATTGCTATAATAGTTATGAAAAATGATGCTGCGATAAGTGTTTTAGTCACTTTTAATTTCTTTTTCACTAGCATTTTCTTTTTATTCATCTCTTTTTTTTTGATTTTAATTCTAAATTTATCATCTAAATGATGATCAATGAAAAATGTAGATATTCATCCATTTATAGTTCCACTTCCGGTAGTTCCTTGGAAATTCCGAAAATTTGTGGAAGTTTTGAAAAATAGATATAAATAGAAATGTTCCCAAATTATACCTATCGAAAATAAGATTTTGATCTTTTAGAAAATGGGAAAATTAAATTACCCTTCTGATGAGATTCTTAACCCCTCGAAACTACAAAGAAGGAATTATGACCATATAATTCTTTGGATGCTATCAAATAATGAAAGTTGTGAATGGTCTAACTTTGAACAAAAGCCTATTGAAATTCCCATTTCTACGTTATCGCGTCATTTCACAAAATTAATCTTCAAAGGATATATAGAAAAGTATTCCCGAGGACAATACAGAATAACTCCAGAGGGGAAGGAGAGATTTAATGAACTATCAGAAGAGAGAAAAACTGCAAGAGTGTTAAGTTATCCACCTGATGCAATCCTAAAAAGAGGGAGGAATTATTTCCATTGGATTCTATGGATGGTTTACAATAATGGCTATTGTAAACGGTCTGATTTTCTTGAAGAACCATTTTCTATAAATCAATCGTCGTTATCAAAAAGTTTAAACTCATTAATCCAAAAGGGATTACTCATCAACGAAAATAAAAGATATTTAATTACTCAATCGGGAAAAGCTGAATATTCGAAGATTCTACAACTATACAATTTAGATAGACAAACTATCTTAGAAGAGGAAAGAAAACGAATTGATGAGATTACTACAAAGACTAAACCCTTTTTTGACAAATTTAATATTAACGATAATCATGTCAAATTTAGATTTCTCAATAATATATTGAAACTAGATTACTCAAAAGTTAATGCAATCCTAAAAGACGAAGAAGATTTTCACAAAATTCTCCTCTTTCTTTCAATTAATCATCCCGATTTTTATCCTGACTATTTATCTTTTGAGGAGTTTTCGAGATTTTATGAAATTAAAAAGCGAATCCTTGATTTTTGGATAAATGAGATCGTAGAAAGCGACTTATATGATTTACAGTTTTTTAAATTAGATATTTCTCCAGACAAACATTATTATTTTCATTCAGATGAGAAATTAGAAAAGATACTTCGAGCTATTACTGAAGAACATATAGCGGCAAACAAATACTTGGAGAAATTTGTAGATTTAGGAGACATGAATTCTGTTGTAGATGATATTCTTAACGAAATTTGTGAAATTTTATTTCATGCACATTTCAAGGAATCACTTAGAGCTTTTTTACCCGGTTATATTAAATATTTAGCATATAAAATTGAGATAAAAAAAGAATTAATAGGAACAGATGATAAACTCGAAGGGATAATTTGGCAGAACATGACAGATATATTGGAATCGCTGAATTCTAACGCATTAGATTCTCAATACAAAGAAAAAATTAATGAAATCGATAAAGAAATTTCCTTAGCTCCAACGAATTACGATTTATACAATTCAAAATTACGAATTCTACTCTATTTTAACCAATACAATGATGTTTTAAGGGTATTGGAGGAGATGATGAAGCTATTTCCTGAAAAAGAGACTGATATTATGATAAAAAAGGCGTATACTCTTAAAAAAGATAAAAATTTAGAAGGGGGCCTAGAAATCATTGAAGATTTAATTGAAAAATATCCAAAAGACAATTTTCTTCGTAATTATAAAGCGTATTGGTTATCATATCTGGATAAAAAACAAGAAGCACTGGAACTTCTTCGCGAACTCGTAAAAAACGAACCAGAAAAAGGAATCTATCACGATACATACGGAGAAATCTTAATACACTTTAAAGAATACAAAAAAGCCATAAAAGAATTCGAAAAAACCATAGAAATTGATTCAAATGCCTGGTTTATCCATCAAACTTATATCAAAATCGGAATTTGTTACACCGCACTAGAAAATATCGAGTTAGCAGCTCAAAATCTTGAGTTAGGAAAAGAATTAACAAGTAAAATTATTGGCGATATGGAATCTAAGAATAGATGGTTAGCAATTGTAGACCTTTTTCTTGCAGAGATCGAGGAAGAAATGCAATTATTACCTTCAAATTAAGCTAAATACTAAAAAGGATTTTTAAAAATTTAAAACTTCATTATCATTCCAATTGGTTTTAATATACTAAATTACCATGAGAGTAATAATCTCAAGAAAAACAAATGTGATTTAAATGAGTTATGAAGAAGATTTTGACGACGAATTTGAACCTGTTAAGTCAAAAACACCGGCTTCAAAGACGCCTACCTCCGGAAAGAAGTCTACTTTGTACTTCATGTCCACTATAGGTCCTGGCGAGAAGAAGGAAAAATTAACAGTGAACGACGCAAATAGAGTAAGCGACATTAAGAATACGTTAGGAAATTTATTTGGGCTCGATCCTGACGAATTTCACTTATCGTCTGGGGGAGTTACCATGGACGATAACGATCAATTAAGAGATTATAACTTGAGTAATGGCGACGACATTCTCTTAATTCCTGCTAGTACTGCTGGATGTTTTTAGTAAAATAAAAAATATACTTTTTTTTTTAAACTTGACTTAAAAAGCTATTCTCATATCGGAGGAAATTCTTTTTTCAAGGTTTATTGACAAATTTTTTAAATGATCTTTTACGTGTTAAAGCATGGAAATCGAGACGATAAAATTCGAAGTAGAGGAAAATGGTATAGGGTATTTAATCTTTAATAGGCCGGAAAAAGCAAATGCGATTTCTTTTCAAATGGTTGAAGACCTTCATTCTTTATTCGATTCGCTAATGACGAATCTTGATTGCCGAGTTTTGATTATGAGAGCAGAAGGTAAGGTCTTTAACGCTGGTCAGGATTTGAGTGATGGTACTATATTAAAATCAAAAAAAAAGCCGGACCATCTCAAGAAATATTATTATTTAGATGTTCCCGAAGTAGTAAAAAGCTTCATGTATTACCAATGGAGGATAGCTGACATTATCGTTAAAATGCGAAAGATTTCCCAACCTATTATTGCTGTGGTCCAAGGTGCGGCAATGGGGGCAGGTTTTTCTATTGCAATGGCTGCTGATATTCGCATAGCCGGAAAAAACGCTAAGTTCAACGCAGGTTACATAAATATCGGATTAACAGGGGCAGACATGGGGAGTAGTTATTTTCTTCCTCGTCTTATCGGATTATCAAGAGCGTCCGAATTATTGTATACAGGAAGGTTTTTAAACGCTGAAGAGGCTTTAAAAACAGGTTTTGTCTTAAAGGTTGTTGAGGAGGAATACTTGTTAAATTCAGCAATGGAGTTGGCGAGAGAAATGCTGAAGAAAAGCCCTTTAGGCTTACGGATGACAAAACAAGCGCTTAATCTATCCCTTAATTCTCCGAGTTTAGAAACGATGATCCAATTAGAAAACCGAGGACAAGTCCTATCAGGTAGTTCTAAAGATGTATTCGAAGCGTTTAACGCTTACATGGAGAAACGAGAGCCAAAATTCCCTTTAAGTTAATTCAATTTTATCCTCTATCTTATTAAAAATAAAGTGATTGATAGAAATAGAAGAACTTTTTTTCTTTTTTCTGTTTTAATTCTTACTTGTTTACTTCTTTTCTTCAACGTCCTCTATTTTTTTGTCTTTTCTGAATTTTAAAATATGTTGATATATTTCATCACAGAATTTTTCAAATTCCATTGGGCTAAAAGGGGAACCAAACTCCCGATGAAGATCTAATTCTTCTAAATCTTCCCACACCATTTCAAAGCCTAAAATCGGTATTATATGTAATTTATGTTTGCGCGCAAGCTCTAGTTCAAAAAGGCTATCTTTTGATTTCAGGGAATTAGGAGTTGAGATAAAAACTAAAACTTGACTCCGATGAACTGTTTTTTTCATCCACTTATCAATGTTTCCTGTTAGTCCCTCTTCACAAAAATACACATGGCCTATCTTTTTTTGAATTTTTAAATAGTCCGCGAGAGCTTTAATACGATAACTGTCAAAGTCTTCGACAGCGTGGCTTATAAATACTCGCAATCCTCTTTTAAGCCTTTTTCCTAGTTCAAAAAATCGGATCGAAACAATTATACCTAGAAAACAGATTATAATTATTAAGAGCATGAAGATATATTCATCACTATCCTTACCCATTGTGTCTATTAAATCTGATATTTGCCGATACACGCTGTAATATGCCCATGAAAAACTTATTAAGACAAAATGAGGTAATTTGGTTCGAATGCCAAAAAAGAAAAGATAACCCGCTGCTAAATACACTAGTAACACTTGAAGTGTCGTGAATGTAGTCCCAAGAACTAATGTTCTGTCAGCTCCGATTATGAGTACTGGAGAAATAAAAAAGTGGTGCAATAGAGTTATAATGAAATAAATAAGATAAAGGATGGAAAATGATGTTACATAGTTTCCATAATTTCGTTCGTTGTTAACCCCAAATACGAAAAATGTAATGAAGATAGCAGGCATTACTGCAAAAGATACATATAAGGAAATTAATTCAAAAGTATCAGATATCAACGGAGCAAATACCCAGATAGATATTCTAACTAGAAAGAAAAAAACAAGATGTATCGCAAGGAGTAAGAATCCCAGAACTTTTACCGAAATTATTTTATTAAATTCTCTTTTATCATTTTTTAATCCGTAACTTAGAAAAATTAGAAGAAAAATATAGAAATAACCTGTAAATAGAATTAAGAAAGTATAAAAGAAATAGTACGCACTTGGCTCTATATAGCTAGAAAAAAAGAGAATTTCTACAACAATTTCAATTAGAGTAAGAAATACACTAAATATGATCGCTATTAGTATTTGATAAATTCTTTTCATGAATTTCACTTTATGAAAATTTTATTTCTAATCACTAATGAGTTTCGTATCTTTTTTAAACTCTTAGAATTTAAAAATCGGACTCCTTCAATGTTAATAATTTAGATGTTGCTTAGAATTATTAATAATACTCTTTTAAAATTCTAACAATAAATTATAGATGTAAAGAATGAACGAACTTAATCTTCAAATTCTTGAAGAAGAGGAAGAAATACCCTCCGAAAAAAAATCCCTTTTCCAGATTGATTTTCTAAAAGCGGCGATGATATTTTTGGTGATTTTCGATCACAATGTGTCTTGGAACATCAAAAATAATATTGCAGTTGCTCTTTGGGAAAGAATTTCCATACCTGTCTTCTTAGTAATCCTTGGTTTTAATATGGGGCTTTCCTTTAGAGAAAAAGGCTATACTTCGTTAAAACAATTGTATTCGTGGAATTATTTCAAGAAGAAAATCATGCGTTACGTTGTCCCCTTTCTTATTTTGTACGCAGCATCAACCTTTATCGGTTTGTTTATGTATGGTTTCGATTTTATAGCAATGTACGATACTCAATATTACCCCAGTCACGGGGTTATCAACTTATTTTATTTTATAATGCCTTTTTGGGGCCCGGGTAATTGGTTTATCCCTGTATTATTCCAATCAATTCTCGTCGTGCCATTGTTATATTGGGTTTTTACGAAAAAACCGGTGGTAGCCTTAATTTTAACCTTTGCAATTGAAATTGCGATGCAAACAATTGTATTTTTCTTATTCGGGGGCGATTTTACTAGTTGGGAACAGGTACATGTTTATTCCCTATTCAGTAGCAGTATACTGTTTTACCTTTCAGCAGTAGGGTTGGGTATGTGGTTTTCAAAAAGACCGAATCTCTTTGCTAAGCAGAACCTTTTTATGTGGATTCTCTATCCTATTAGTTTAGCTTTTATAATAGCATATCAGTTTTTCGGCTATCGAATCATGATTGATGGCAACCGTTTCCTAAGAGGAGACTATACTCTCATGGTTTTTCCGTATTCTGCGTTTTTAGTTTTACTAGCAATCAAGCTTTTACCAAAGAGATGGGATAATTGGTTTGCCAAGTTAATTTCTAAGATAAGTAAATCAACGTACCACATATTACTTACTCAGATATTAGGATATGGGATGATTACGGCGTTCTGGGGTACTCACTACGGAATGGATGTCCCCTTCGACCCTTCTGATATAATAGATTTAATAGTGTTGTGGGTTGGATTTATTTGGTTTGGTATAATATGGTATAAAATCGATCAACAAGAGAATTTAAAGAGAAGGATTCTATATTACCTGAATTTTTTCATAATATTTCCTTGTCTTTTCTTACTATCATTTTGGGCGCAAGGTTTCTGGGTTCCTATACCGCTTATTGTTATTGTAATTTATGCGATCGCTGTTTTAATAAGATATTATGCTGTTAAAACCCCATTATCGACGGCTAACGTATTTATATGGACGGGATTTTTACTAATAAGCTTCGTTTCGATGATTCTTCAAGTCACAGTTGTCTTACCAAGCGAACATTGGATACTCTTACTTCCTATGGGAGTGTACCTTATTATTGCATTTTTCGTTACCCGCTAAAAACTTAAAATATTATAAGTTAAATTCTTTTTTTTTTTAAGATAAGCTGTTTAGAACTTAATAGCTCAAAATATCTTCTAATAATTTTTATATTATCTAATATTAAAGGTGAGATAATAAAGCAAACAGTTATAGTTACTTTGGATTGGTAATAACATTATGAAAGAAATAACTTCTGAGGAGTATTACAATAAAGTTTTTGGCTCGTGGTTGGGACGAGTTGCTGGAGATTTCGTTGGTATCCCTGTTGAATTGAAATCTTATGCAAGCATTAAAGCTAAATATGGTGACATTATAAGTTACCCCGAACCAATTGATCTTAATCATGTTAATGATGATGAAATGTATGAGATTATTGCTTTAATAGCATTAGAAAAATACGGTATTGATATTACGGCCGAGAAAATTGCTCGTGAATGGGTCAATCTCCTTAAAAGAGAAGATTATGTATTTACTGCAGAAAAAATAGCTTTAAATAATCTTAAAGCTGGAATTCAACCTCCTCAATCTGGAATTTTAAACAATTTTTATTTTGATTTTATAGGCGCTCAGATGAGAGCGGATATTTGGGGACTAATAACTCCAGGTTGCCCAAGTCTTGCTAAGAATTATGCAGAAATTGATGGTTCCATCTCACATGCTGGAATTGGTATTGAAGGAGAAGTGTTTATTGCAGTTTTACTCTCTCAAGCGTTCTTTGAAGAGGATATTAGATACAATATTGAGACAGCTCTTCAATATCTCCCTTCGGAGAAAGAAAGTTTATATACTCAGATGGTTAAAAAAGCAATAAATATATACGAACAATATCCAAACGATTTTAGAGCTGCCCGGAAGATTTTGATAAGAGATTTTTGGATAAAAGAGATGGTAGAAAAAGTACTTGATTCTTCTTCCATTTTTCCAATAGAAAGAAGGATGTTTTTGAATACTCGTCTAGGAGGAGTGCATGTATTACCAAACATTGGAATAATCATATTGGCTCTTCTATATGGTGTTCAGGATAAACGAGATTCGTTCGGAAAATCTATTTGTGTTGCTGCTATGATGGGATACGATACTGACTGTAATTGCGGCAATATTGGAGCAATTCTTGGTGCTAAATTAGGAGTTGATAACATCCCTTCTAAATGGAGAGACCCTCTTCAAGATATATTTTCTACATATGTAAAAGGGCACGAGAAATGGAAAATCTCTGAACTGTCACGAAGAATTGCTGATGTAGGCGAAGAAGTGATAAAGAAAAAATGTTTTAATGTTACCCTCCAAACTTAACAATTTTGTCAATATATCATCATAGAAGACAATAATGTAAAACTTAAATACTTGAAAAACAAATCTTATATATAATTTCGAAATCTAAAACTATAGGTGAAACAAGTGGCAAAAACAGTTATGTTGGTATTTGCTATTATTACAATGGTCCTCGGAGCTATTCTTATGACCGGTTGGACCATCATTCTCTTAATGGACATAGCGTTAAAACAAACATTTCCTGGAACCACAATGAATCCTGAAAGTGTAGTTTCCTTCTATGTATTGCTCACAGTTGGTATCATTTTAATTGCAGTTTCGATCCTCCTTTTTGTATTAAGAGCAAAAAGAAAAGATTAAATCTAATTCTTTTTTTTTTAATTCATTTTAGATTTCTGAAATTAATCAAATATTATTTGTAGAGCGTTAATATTCAAGATTTTCTACAGATTACTTGAACACTCAATTCAGTTTAGCGATGTACCTGTTAAAGTTAAGCATAAGCATTCAAACGTAAGAAGAAATAAGTCATCTAATTATACACTTCAGATTTGAATTTAACACATCTTCAAAACGAAAGTGTTAAATACGATTTTAACAATCTTGTAAGTATTACCATTTAGAGGATAATACGTATGAAATCTAAAAAAAAGATAGAAATGCTTTTTATAATATGCGTAATTTTGTTAGGAATATCTTTTACATTCAAATCGTTTACAATTAATAGTGGTTTTTATTTCACTGAAAAGGAAAGTGATAACAACACGGAATTTGAAAAAGATTCCTTAAAAACCTCGTATCTCTACAACTTTACAAATATTGAGATTGATAACACTAATCCTTCTATGGATTGGGCTTATACGGAATCTACTTACGCATGGTGCTCAGGTGGTCCTGGAGACATTTCAAACCCTTATTTTATTGAGGATACCTTATTTACACCAGGTTATGGCCCTAATGCTATGGAAATACGGAATTCAGATGTCCACTTCAGAATTAAAGACTGTGGAATAGAACATGCTTGGGGTAATTGGGAATCGTACGCTATAGAGTTTGATAATGTGTCTAACGGGAGAGTAGTAGATTGCGACTTTTTTAATAACAAGTATGGCGTTCACTTCCTTAATAGTTATGATAATTGGTTTTCAGGGAATGTTCTTGACAATACTGAGGATTACAATATTTATTTTGAAAACTCTAATGATACTGTTATTTTCAATAATACTTTGACAAATACGAGGAATTCCGCAATTCTAATTGATGGGGATAATAATTTGATCTCAGAAAATTATATAAACCATACTGCTGATTACGGAATCTATTTATCCGGTGAAAATAACCAGTTAATTAAGAATACTATTATGAATAGCGGAGATGATGGGATTGCACTATTTGATTGTAAAAATAATACTATCTCCGAGAATATTATTATCGCTAATTACTTAAACGGTATAAGAATTCGTTATGCTACTAATAATCACATAAAAAAAAATATAGCTTCATATAATAGAATTTCTGGAATCAGGTTAGATGGAGATGAGGCTAACTTCAATAATATAACTGAAAACACCGTTGAGTATAACACTTATGGTATTGATCTGACCGAGCAATATAATACTGTTCAGTATAATAAAATTAACTTAAATAATGCTAGCAATAATGCTCTTTGTGGTATTAATATAGATAATGTGGAGTATAATAACATAACGGATAACAATCTAATTAATAACGGTGTAAATGTTTGGGGCTCGACTGATTCGTTAATTACCAACTTTATATCCGATACAAATCTAGTGAATGGTAAAAAGCTTTATTTTTATAATTCAACCAGTAATTTATTTAACAGTGATTTTGTTAACGCTGGTCAAGTTATATTGGTAAGGTGCAACGATTCTCAAGTTTCAAATTTAGATCTTAGTTTCGGCACTATCGGTCTTATTTTAATTGAATGCCGTAATGTAGTATTCTCCAACATATTGTCTAATAATAATACTGTATATGGTATTTTTCTTGATAACTGCGATTTATGTAAAATAGGAGAATCGGAAGCTAATTTCAACGGAGATGGTGGAATTATTATGAAAAATAGTTTTAATTGCACTATTCAATCAAACGAAGCAAATAATAATTTCTTTGGCTCTTATATTTATGGCTATCTTTATGATTTTGGAATTGGCAATGGAATTTATGCCCATGGCTCCTTTAATAACAGTATTCAAGGAAATACAGCGTCTTATAACCACGAGCATGGGATAGAGATCCCATCTGGAAGAGATCATGAAATCTCGATGAATTATGTAGATTACAATGGCGACTCAGGTATTTTTGTAGTTGGACTACGAAACACGAATATATTTTCAAATACTATTTCTGGAAATTACGATAACGGTTTGCATTTAGATGCTTGTACAGATAACAAGGTTTATCAGAACATCGTACAAGACCATTCCGGTCAAGGGTTCTTGACATCTCACAATGGCGTTTATTTAACGAATAGTATACAGAATGACATTTATGATAATACATTTTCATCATACACCAGAGGAGTGCACCTATATTCATCTAGTGAAGACAATGTTGTTTTTAACAACGATTTTAGTGACTGTATAACACCAATCAAAATATACTACAATAGCCATCACAATTACTTAAGTTATAATACCATCAATAGTGATTGGGGGGGAATTGATATAGAAGAATCCTCAAATAATACTGTAGATTCTAATGAAATTACTAGTTATCAATCAGGCATAAAAGCAATGGATAGTGATTATAATTTAATTGTTAATAACACTCTTAAGGGGAGTGGCTTTACTGGTATTGAACTCCATCATGCTAGTTATAACACTATACGAGATAACACAATAAGAAATAAAGCTAATTGCTTTGTAGAATCTGGAGGTTGCGTTGGGAATGTATTTGAAAATAATGTCTGCCAAGAAACTGGAGATATTATCGGTGGATTTGATTTATACATCCTCTTTAGCGTATTAGGAATCTCTTTTCTATTACTTTTAAAAAAACAAATAAAAAAAAATAAATGAATCTCTTTTTTTCTTTTTTACACTTTACTATAAGAAAATTGTGAAATCTTATCTTGTTATTTTACAATTCAAATAATTCGAAGCGAAAATATTAAATACTATTTTAACAATTCTGTAAATATTACCGTTTAGAGGGTAATTCATATGAAATCTAAAAATAAGATAGAAATGCTTTTTATAATATGCGTAATTTTGTTAGGAATATCTTTTACATTCAATTTCTTTTACGATGGTTTTTATTTTACTGAAAAGGAAAGTGATATCAACACGGAATTTGAAAAAGATTCCTTAAAAACCTCGTATCTCTACAACTTTACTGATATCGAGATTGATAATACTAATCCCACGATGGATTGGGCATATACCGCATCTACTTACGCGTGGTGCTCAGGTGGTCCTGGCAATACTTTTTTAAATCCATATTTAATTGAAAATACATTTTTTGCTCCTGGATACGGTTCTAACGCTATAGAAATAAGGAATTCAGATGTCCACTTCAGAATTAACGACTGTGGAATAAAAGATGTTTATGGTAATTTCGAGGCTTACGCAATAGAGTTCGATAATGTATCCAACGGGAGAGTAGTAGATTGTGACCTGTTTTATAATAAGTATGGCGTTTACTTCCTAAATAGCTATGATAATTGGTTTTCAGGGAATATCATTAGATCTACTCGTGAATTTAATATGTATCTTGAAAATTGTAATGGGACAACTATTTTTAACAATACGATATCTAATTCGGATAGAAATAGAGGATTAATAGTGGATGGGAATAATAATATGATCTCAGAAAATCATATAACCAATAGCGATGATGACGGAATATCTTTAAGCGGCGAAAATAACCAGTTAATTAAGAATACGATTACGAACAACGGTCAAGAGGGGATAGTATTAAATTCATGTAAAAATAATACTGTCTCAGAGAATATCATTACGAGAAACAACGATGGAATAAGAATGGGATATACTAGCAACAATCATATCACAGAAAATATAGTTTTCAATAATACAGATTCTGGAATCAAACTAGCAGGTGGCGCTACCTTTAATAACATAAGTTCAAACACTGTTTTTGATAACACTATTGGTATTGATCTGACCGATTGGACCGGTTATGAGATAGTCCAATACAACAAAATTAACCTTAATAACGCTAGCAATAACCATATCTGTGGTATTAATATAGATAATGTGGAGTATAACAATATAACGGATAATGAGCTTTTTAATTGCGGTGTAAATGTTTGGGGCTCGACTGATTCGTTAATCACCAATTTTGTTTCTAACACAAATTTAGTAAATGGTAAAAAATTATATTATTATAATTCTACTAAAAATCTATCTAACAGTGATTTTGTTAACGCTGGCCAAGTTGTTTTATTAAGGTGTAACGATTCTCAAGCTTCAAATTTAGATCTTAGTTTTGGAACTATAGGTGCGAGTCTAATTGAATGTCGCAATGTAATATTATCTGATATTGTGTCAAATAATAATACTGGATTTGGAATTTATCTTAATAACTGCGATTTGTGTGAAATAGTCGATTCAATAACTAATTTCAATGGAGATGGAGGTATCTTCATACAAAATAGCGTAAATTGTACTCTTCAATCAAACGAAGCAAATAATAATTTCTTTGGCTCTTATTATTATGGGCATGATTATGGATTTGGAAACGGTTATGGGATATATGTCCATGGGTCATTTAACAATACTATTCAAGGAAATACTGCGTCTTATAATCATGAGCATGGGATACGGATTTCTTCTGGAAGAAAGCATGAAATCTCGATGAATTTTGCAGACTATAATGGCGACACAGGCATATATACAACTATAAGTGACTCCAATATCTCTTCTAATGCTATCTCTGGAAATCATAATAACGGTTTAGATGTAGGTAGTTCTCAACGTAACAAGATTTTCCATAACATTTTCCAAGATCATTTAGATCAAGGATTCACGGATTCTCATAATGGTATTCTTATTAGTGGTGGTAGTGATAATGAGGTTTATGACAATACTTTTTTGTCATACACCAGAGGAGTGCATCTATATATGAATAGTGAAAACAATAATGTGTCTGACAATGATTTCAGTGCCTGTATAACTCCAATAAGAATTAGCTTTCAAAGTAATTTCAATCAAATAAGCCATAATACCATAGATAGTGATTTTCATGGAATTGATATTTATGAATCATCAAACAATACTATAGATTCTAATCATATCACTTCTTATACGGATGGCATTCAATTAGGGGAGAGTGATTCTAATTTAATTGTCAACAATTCTATTGATGGGAGTGGACATTATGGAATTGATTTTCGTGATAGCAGCTATAATACTATAAGGAATAACAAAGTTAGAAATAAAGGTGAATGCTTCAGAGAATCTGGAGATTGCGTTGGGAATGTATTTGAAAATAACGATTGCCTAGAAACTGGAGACCCTGTTATCGGATATGGTCTATTTATCATCTTTAGCATTTTAGGAATCTCTTTACTATTACTTTTAAAAGAACGAAATAAAATAAAAATTCAATAATACTTTTTTAATCTTTTATTTTTTTAGTTTTTTCCACATTTTTTCTAATAATACCGTGGTTGTAATGAAGAATCCCATGAATAAGAATAAAATATGAAAACCAGGTATACCTGTTTCAAGTCCCGTTTTCACCTCAAAGGAGTAATCGCTATAGTCATATACTGATGAATTCGTTGAATCCATGATCTTGATCTTGTAATTTGATGAATCTTCTAGAGAACTTGGTACTTGCCATAGAAACCTCCCGTCGTTTAATTCATCGCTCGTAATAGTTCTTACGAATGAATTATCCTTATAAAGTTCTATATCTATGTTATCAATCACGCCTTTAGTATTCCATGTAATATCATAATATTGTCCCTTTTCTAGAACAACTGTTGCATTTGGATGAGTAATACCAAGCGATTTTATAATGTAGATTTCAAAATTTTGGCTTTGATAAGTTATATATTCATAATCAGAAACTCTTATCTCAATCGACCAATCTGTGCTGGCTTGTACTCCTTCTGGAATTGTCCAGTCGAAAAATCCATCGTTCTCAATTTCATCAAATGCTTGAATTAAACTAGTTCCTTGATATATACTCAAATTGACACTAAAAATTGTACCAGTTGTACTCCATGTAATCGTATAAGTTCTAGTAGCTGCCCATACCGAAGTAGTCGAAGGTCCGGTTAGAAAAACTGATTTATCGGTATAAATTTCAAAACTAGGGCTATAGGTATAAGTCGATTCGTTATGGGCATCACTTATTTTTACATTCCAATCCGTGGCTGGTTCAGGATTATACGGTAATATCCACAAATAGCTTCCATCATTATCAGTTTCACCTAATGAATACTTTAAATCAAATCCTTTACGAATTTCGATAATGACTCTCGAGATGTTAGCTCTCGCCGAGTTTCCCCAGGTAATTAGATAACTCGATTCAGATTTCCAAGCAGACGTGCTATGTGGACTAGTAATATAAATATCTGGGATTACTTTTATTTCAAATTCTTCGCTCCAAGCATCTACAGAGTTATTGTAAACATCAATCATCCTTAATTGATAATCCGCTCCCGCTTCTTGATCTTTGGGGATTTCCCAATATCTTGCCCAATCATTTTCAGTTGAATTCACAATCGAATATTGGAGGATACCATCTTTATATAGTTCAATGTCCACATAAATGATATTTCCTGTCGATGTCCAGGTGATATATTGGCTCGTTCCTCTCTCCCATACCGTATCTGAGTTAGGATCGATAAACGAAAAGGATTTATAAGTAAAAATTTCAAAGTAGGGGCTATACGAAAAAATGCTTGAATTATCGCTATCAATTACTTTTACTCGCCAAAAAAAACTTGCTTCGATGCTAAAGGGAAGAAAATAGGTAAAGGAACCGTCATTATCCGTTCTATTTACGAGCGAATACTTAAACTCCGTCCCATTATATAACTCGATATCGACAAAATCGATGGTACCTAAAGTACTCCATGTTATGCTATAGTAATTATTGGAGGACCAAGAAGAAGTCGATTTAGGAAAGATTACTGATATAGAAGAAGCTAAGTGAAATCTATCACTTAGCGAATAGAGCGAAGGATCGCTACTACTGCTAATGTTTACCATCCAATCAATACCTCGTTGTGTATCAGCAGTAATATTCCAAGAGAAGACTCCTTGAGCTTGGGAAGTGTTAATATTCGGAAACGCAAACTTCAGTTTATTTCCCTTATAGATTTCAATATCGATAAGATCGAAAGTTGATTCTGAGATCCATGTTATGTCGTAGCTACTACCTTCTTCCCACACCGAGTCTTCGTAAGGAGTAAGGACTTTTATTGGGCTCATTAAGAAATGTCTTATTTCTGAGTGATAAACATCACTTGTATCGCTTGTTCCAAAAACCTGAATAGTATGAGGGCCATAATCGGGCAGTTCAATTATAAAATCCCCTGGAATAGAAATATTAGGCTGACCATCAAGAGAAAATTTAAATGAAACAAAATCAATAGCACTTTCATAGGTAAAGCTTAAAGGAAAGCCTTCCTCTAAGTTATCTCCTACAGAATAATAAGGATTATCCCAGCTAAAGCCAAAAGCGTCAAAATAAGCTCCACCATCTGGATAATTAACCCAAGAATCTAAAAATACACCGTCTACCTTTAAACTTGGTGGACTGCTAGTCCAAACATCTTTCCACATTTTTAACTCTCCAGATGAATGTCCATCAACTGTGAGTTTCCACTCTTCTTTTTCTAAACTTGCATAACCTCCATTAGTAATTTCAAAATCAATTCTAATATGATGCCATACATTGTTTTTTGGCTTATAACCTCCTGCTAAATTTATAATGTCACAACCAGAATCGTATCGTCCAGTAGCCCAATAGTACCAGAATTCGCCATTATCAACAAATAAGTGTATTGGTTCCCAAAAATAACCTAAGAACATCTCTAAATTATCAGTCACATCTTCAGATCTAAAATAAAATTCAACAGTACCGGAATATTGAGCTTCCCAATACTTATATAAAACACCACGAAAACCTAGTTTTAGTACGTGATGATGTCCATCCAACTCATTTATAATTCCTTTACCTATATCCGCATCGAAATCATACATATTCTCAAAATCGTACGAACAACGGTAATCGTTCGTATCTCTTAGGTAAGTTTTATTTTCAGGGATAGAGATATTAACAAAGGGTTGACTGGTTTTAGGGAGCTGATCCTGAGCGTTTTCTTCAGACTCTAAACTGCTTAAATTAGAATTTAAAGGAAATTGCATATTTGGAGCTATTATCAAAAATACAACTAAAATTAAGAGAAGGAATAGTTTTTTTAATTTGTTCACGATGATCCTCATTTTATAGATTTCTTATCTTAGTTAAGTAAGTTATACATTTAAGTCTATTTATGCGATAAAAAAAGACAAATAAGTTTAAATTAAAGTCTAACAGATATGTATAATATTACGTATTTCACATTTGCGAAATCAAAAAAAATGGTTTTTCCAGATTAATTACTTGCTTAGAAGAGGCGAAAAATTAATGAAGATTAGTATTTTTTCAAAAAAGAGAAGAGAAAAAAATACTCCTGTAAAAAAAAATCGACTTATTTTAAATCTGATAATTGTTTTTTTGGGCGTCGGGCTAGCAGTAAGTGGCGCTATGCTGAGTTTTGAGTCTCAAACAGTATATAATGAGAATCTAGTTGATGAAAACTTTGCCAATATTCTTTTGACTGCTAAGTGTTCGGTAGAAACTGAATTTCAATCTCTTTTGGATGAAGTTAAGAATGATCCGTTGGGTGGCTTATACGATGAAAAATTACCTTCAGTAGAAGAGATGTTTTATGAAGAATGGGCAAATGATTGGTTTCCTGTTGTTGAAATCCCCGTGATTGGAGGATACATTCAAGAAGAATGTGCTGAAATCATAGGAGATGTCGATCTAGATAATCAAATGCCTTATGCTGATCTAAATATCTCTTATCATGCCAATCCTTCAGGACTTACAATAAATCAGTGTCAAGCCCTTTGGAACCCCTCAAATTCTCTCTCGCTTGTGACAAGCGGTGATGTTATGTGGTTAGATGCTATTGGAAATGGTAATTACAACAATATCTTAATGTTAACATTTAATCTTAGCGAAAGTCAATTACACCTAATAATAAATTGGATAAATGTGAGTCAACTTGGTTGGATGAACTTTTACGCAAATGAAGCTGAAGTAATAGTTAATCCCCTTTTTCTCTCTGTCTCAATTGCAATTGGGGGGATTACCTTGTTTTTTGCACTTAATTCGTTAAGATCATATTTTAAGCTAAAACGGTCACCTAAATCTGATTAAAATTGAAAGGAGTTAGTATATGATGGAAAAGAAAAAAAATTCAGGTACGATAATAAAGGCAATATTGATAGGTATTACGATTATTTCGGCTAGCTTTGTTCAAATTCTATATCTATCTTTTGGTTTAGTAGAAATTGTAGATTTCAGATGCGATGCAGAAGTTGTAGGTTATAAGCGATACCGTACTGATGTTTATGAAGAAATTAATTTCATTTATGATGTAGATAACTACGAAAATACAAGCGTCTTTTTAGGAGATGGCACCTACATCGACTATATCACAGGTTCCACTTTTTCGCATACATATGATGCTGAAGGAATTTATAATGTAACGCTATGGGCTTTTGGACCTGGAGTACCAGATTCAGAATGGTTAATAATTGAAGTATTGAACGATGCTCCAGATTTTGACATCGGATATACTTCTGTAGAATATCATAATGGAACATATGATTTTGAAGATATTGAGGTTGGCATACCACTTGAAGATTGGAATGAATATAGTAACGATATTGATTTCTATTTAGGAGAAGACACAATTATAACTGCTGGATATTTAGCTGGAGGAAATTTTTCAAACCTTTTACTTGAAGATTTTAACTACTGGAACATCACCTCTATACACACGGGTTATGCATATCGATACATAGATATAATTCTCAACTTTGAACAATGGGAAAACCATTATTTAACTCCAGGAACATATAAATTCTATTTTTCAGCAAATGACTCTATGTCCTTATTGATGTTCAATCCTGAGTTAGAAGAGAATGAGATTTTATTTGATGGAAATTATGCTAACGGGCAAGTGTTAACATTGAATTACCCTCAAATTCTAGAACTTTATACAAGTTTTTACATTGAAGGTAATGCTAACGATACCGAGAATATAGCAATTGATTGGTTAAAGCTTGAAAGAGTCGAAAAAGGAGTAGAAATCGTAAAAGACGAGCATGATCATGGAAAAATAGTTAAATTAGATTTTGGTGGATCCCAACAATTTTGCGGAATTGAGCAAAGTTTTCCAATGCAAGAATATGGAACAATTGAATTCTGGTATAAGACTGAAAACACGAATCTAGGAGGGGAAATATTTTCAATTTCAGATGAATTTGGTTTAGTTCAAAAAGATAATAGGTGGTATGTGTCAAGTAATGATATTACAGATCCCGCTCATGGATATGCTCCTCTACCACAAAATAACACGTGGTACCATGTAAGAATTGATTGGGCTGGCCCTTTCGTTGACAATTACATGGGATTGGGTTACGGTTATTTCAAGATTTATGTTAATGGAGAATCAAGCAAAGAATTTGGAATGAATCCCTCTTGGTTAGGGATAAATTCGCTGAATATCGAATCTAATGGGACTATGTATATAGATGCTGTAGGGTACTCATGGGATCCTCTCTATCGTGTTGGAGATAATTTAAAAATTATATATCCAGATCACTTATATGAAGATCTTGAAATAAGATTTAGTGTGATTAATTTAGAAGAATCTGATATCGATAAAACCGGATTTAGCTATAATTTAGAAACGGATGTTAACATTAATTATTCCTATCTTTGGGATTTTGGCGATGGAAATTATTCTCGGGAAGAATCCCCGACCTATAAATTTATTAATGCAGGAGAATACCCTGTCCGCCTAACTTTAATGGACGATCAAGGGGCTATGAAAACAAGGTTAAGAACATTTACAATAGAAAATAAAAAGCCAACCTCTTCGATTACGCATGGTCTGAATTATGATGTAAGTTATGATTTTAAATTTGACATATCGGGTCAATCTCCAACTGAACTCTATACCCATGGAAATATCGAAGTAATTGATTTTAAAGACGAATTTTCAAAAGTATTGGAAATCGATAATGAGGCCGGCGGATACGGAATGATAAGATTTCCTGAATCAGACGTTAAATACAATGGATCAGTAGAATTTTGGATCTATTTTACGAGTATTGAAAACGATCAGTTCTTTTTCTGGATAGATAAATTAGAGGAGATATACGATAATCCCCGCGCTTTAAAAAATTCTACTAGGATTGGCTTTCTAAATGGAAAATGGATGCGGTACTATACCTTTAAAGGAGTAAATAACGAGGATCGATATGCATATGCTGAAATCCTCGAATTAGGTCAGCCACAAGTAGATGAATGGACACACTTTAGATTTGATTATTGTTTTTCGGATAACATCGATTATGATGGATTAACTGGTAATGAATGGAGAGTTTACATTAATGGTCAACCTTCAAATGTTTATGATGCTGTAGGTAAACAATTTAATAGATTAGGCATTGATCTTAAAGCAGGATCTCACATGTTTATAGATTCAATTGGTTTTACAACAGATCCATCCTATCTACTTGGTGATAATAACCCTACCCGATTAGAAACATATTATGGAACCTGGGATTTTAGGTTTTATCCTAATGGACCTATCCCCTATGATGAAACCATCCAATCTACAATTCTAGGACCTTGGATGTTTGCTTCTTATGATTTTGAGAAAATCTCAGATAATTGTTCAGCCAATATACTTTCCGAAATAGATGGGCATCATAAAATCCTTGAGTTGTATGACAACGACAACGAAGATCTTGTATTCGCGTCGCTTTTAGATATGGCAAAAGCGAATTATGGTACTCTGGAATTTTGGTGTAGAACGACTGACACATCTCAAGGGCTAGTTATGTCTCTTGGACATAAAACACTTCAGAGCGGAATATGGTTAGGCTCTGAAGGAGATTGGTGGTATAAAAATGGAGAAGAATATCTCCCAATATCAGATCTTCCTTCTATGCTTAATAATACATGGCATCATATTCGAGTTGATTTCGAGTGTAGAGATAATGGAAATTATTATGGTTTAGCCAAAAATGAATTTAATCTCAGAATTGATGGTGTTCAATCTCAACATGGACCATTTAGTTTTGACTATCCAGTTTCAGATTTTAGCTGGAATATTTGGAGCACAAAAGAGCAAGGAGAAGATTATTCTATATATTTAGATGCAATTGGAGCATCTTGGGATCCATCCTATGATGTAGGAGATAATCGCTATCCTAGAATTAGTGTGTATGCCGATACAGAGATTATATTTTCAGGTGATTGCTCTGACACTTCTACTGACAAAGATAATTTACGATATCTTTGGATGTTTGGTGATAATCAAACTGGATTCGGTCAGACTGTTTTACACTCATACGGAAGATCTGGAAAATATAAGGTAAGATTAATTACGATTGATGATAATGGCATATTTGACATTTATGAACAATATATTTGGATTGATAACCATTATCCGAATATAAATATAGAGTATTTAAAATATGGTGCAACTACATACGATTTTGCTGATAATGAGGTTGGAGAATTTCCAGATGGATGGTACCGAAGTTCTTTAGAAGAATTGACATTAAATATAACTAAAGTAGTTGAGGCTATCGATGAATTCAATAATGTTGTCTTAATAGGGAATGGTACTGGAATTGGAGGAATATGGACTTGTAATATAAGTGATTTACCCTATAACCAATCAGATCCCGGTAACTTAAATCAACTTAGTGGGACAATGGAATTTTGGCTTTATACCACAGATACTTCGATCTCAGAGATATTTATCTCAAGTTTCGAAGATAATTCTCAAGATGGAATATTTATAGAATTTGTGAATGGTTCTTGGAGACATGGTGCTAGTGAAATAATTTTTGAAAATCTTTGGGCACTACAAGATAATTCATGGACGCATATCCGGATCGATTTTTGCTGCGACAACAGTCTTTATAACGGACTTGAAAACGATACATTTATTATTTATGCTGATGATAATCCGTCTCAGATTTTAGAAATGAATCATTTTGATCATCCTGATATTTCGAATCTTACTTGCTTTGGAATTTTTACTGATATTGTAACTGTTCAACCCGTCCAAGTATACATCGATAATTTTGGTTTTTCTTGGGATCCGTATTATAGTGTTGGTGATAATAAATTCGCATATATCCAACAAGAATTTTTTGAGGGTGAGACGATACTTCTTGAAGCATTTGGGTATGATACATTCACTGACTATCAGCAACTTATTTATAAATGGGGGGATTTACACTTAAATATTGGAGATTGGGCAGACCAAGGCTGGTATTATTCCTATACTTTCTTTAACAATATTTATGGAGATGAAACAGATGTTTATCCTATTGTTGGATTAGTTATGGATCCACTATATATTTGGGATATTGATTCATACTATCTTAAAGTTAAGAATGTGTTACCAACTCTCGATATTCATTCTGCTTATATTGTCTCAAACATATCAGGTTCAATTTATAATAGTGGTCCAGAAGGAGCGAACTTTAGTGTTTCCTTAGTATCAGACAGATACAATCAAAGCGTTTATTTAGCCAATTTTCCATCTAATCATAACGCTAGCTTAATAGAATTAGATTCTTCAATTATCAAAATAGATCCCTCAGAAAATTGGCAACTGGTTGTAAATCAAACAGCAAGAGAAGGAGGTCAACACCTATTTAATTTAACTATCTTATTTGAAAATGGATATCGAGCAACATTTTCTAATAATTTTGATGGAATGGATACAATTTGGATGGTTGATGTTAACGACATTTGGGTTGACTCAAATAATTTTTCACTGGTACCTTTAACTTTTGGAGGCTCTGTATCAGATCCTAGCGACGATAAGATAGAGCTTACTATTGATTACTCGATTCAAATTAATTTTGAAGTTGATTACGCTACTCCAATCTATAATAAATCGTTCATAATTGACGATGTTACTTGCCAGTTAGAAATATCTGAAAGAAATAGTAGAAAGTATGCGAGCTTAAAATTCATACGATCGATACCTAAAGGTTGGTATTTAGATTTAATAAATGGAACCTTTCCTGTAAGCTATGATTTCTCATTCAAAGCGGATTTGACTCATATTGATATTTACAACATTGCTATCGACATTCTGAACGATGAAAGTATAAATAGCATTAATTTTATTGATACGAATCATTTTATCAATGCTGAATATTATGAAACACAACTTCCAAATAACATTCAATATGAGAATTTTGGATTTAATATAACTTCAAAGTGTCTATTTGACAATCTTACTCCTGAAATTATAATTCACGCTCCTGATAGTCTAATAGAAGATCAAACTGTAACATACTTTGCTGAAATATACGATATTAATGCTGATAGTTTAGAAGCAAATATATCCTTTGGAATAAATGATGGAAGCGGATTAGTTTATCTTCCTATGATAGATATTGGAAACGACCAATTCGAAGTGAACTTTACATATACTAATGCGGGCATGTACCTTATTCAAGTAATAGCTAGCGACGGAATAAATTATGCGAAGAAGATTCGCTTCATTGAAGTAGTTAATAGACCACCATATGCAAAGATTAGAACATTTCAGAATGTAACAAGTGAAGATGAGACTATTGTTTTTGAAGCAGACTTCTACGATTCTGACTCTGATATAAACTCCCTCAGACATTATTGGGATTTCGGAGATGGAGTATTCTCAGCTGAAACATCTCCATCACATGCTTTTATGGAAGCCGGTACCTATACAGTAAAACTATATGTTAAAGATAATAATGGTGATTCTTATTGTGCGTCTTACATTATCGAAGTTGTTGAAAAACCTCCTAATGTGATCGGCCCATTTTCTTTCAGTGGGGTTGAAGGGCAAACTATTACTCTAAATGTTGATGCTATTGATAGCATTGTAGATTATAATTTGGCTTATACTTGGGATATTTATAGAAGGCTAAACAGTTATAATAGTACTTATAACTTTGATGAATTTGAGGAAGATGATCTACCCGGTTTACCTTTCGAATTTTATAGCGAGACTGACATAAGTTATGGAATCGTTGAAGAATTATCCGATCATTATAATGTATTGAAAGTAGAAGATAATAACAATCAAGGAGAGGGACACTTTTTATTAACTTATGGTGATAGTGAATCTGTTAATGGAAGTATAGAATTTTGGATAAGATCTTCTTATATTGATCCTGAAAGAGAGAACATCCAAATTTCAATTTCAAATTCTGGAACAGAAATAATACCCATTTTCATTAGCGATAATGGCACTTGGATATTTAGAAATTACTACCTAGGAAACAATTCTGTAATTCCAAATTTACCTCTATTTTCGTCTAATACATGGCATCACATCCGTATTGATTATGAATGCTCAAATGGTAACTATTTGGGGTTAAAAGACAAGGAATGGCGAATAATTGTGGATGGAATAAGTTCTCAATCTTATACGATGCAATTCGGTTTACCTCCTAATCACAATACTTCCTATCTCGATTGCTTACACATTAAATCGGGAGGAGTAGCAGAGATGTCCCTTTATTGCGATGCGTTCGGATATTACGATGGTTCAGGTGTGTATAACCTTGGTGATAATCTATACCCTATAGCTGTTTCTGATGAATATGTAGATACGATTTATGGAAAAAAACCATCCCTCGCTTTAGATGAAGGCAGTTACATTATCGAATTATCAATTGAAAACGAACAATCTGTTTTGGTGCAAATTAGCTTAGATCTGATAAATCTCGAACCAATCATCACCGTACCGAATAGAAGATATTATGGAAGTCCCGGGTATATTGAGATTAATGCTTATGCGTGGGATTCATTCATTGATTCGGAAACCTTAGAATTTGAGTGGCTAATAGCAAATAGAAGGGTTCTCGTCGAATCTGGGACACTATCCTCTAAAATCTCTGTATTTTGTAATGAATCATCGACTATTAAAGGTCATGTATCGGTGAGAGATACCACTGATCTAATCGCTTCACAAGAATTCTATGTAGATGTTGTTTTGGACAGTAATGGTGATGGGTATACAAATGAGTGGGAACTATTGAATAATAAAACTTCTACAGATGTGGACCATGATGGACTTCCCAACTTTTACGAGGAGTTAACAACGAACACATCTGATACTAATTATGATACCGATGGAGATGGACTATCCGATGGTTGGAATATTGGGACATTCTCAGGAGAATTTTCCGTAGGAACGAATCCTCTGATAAACGATACCGATTCTGATTCATTACTTGATGGGTTTGAATTTTTTGGTTGGACTCATACTATTTATACTGGTCAAGGCAAACAACTAATAAATTATACCTCTAGCCCTCTTATGAAAGATACTGATAAAGATTTGTTAGATGATTATGAAGAATACCTATACAAAACCAATCCGCGTAGAGCAGATACCGATAACGACGGTATAACTGATTACCTGGAAATTAATAAATACGGCTCAGATCCGACCAATCCTGATTGCGATGACGACAACTTATTGGATGGAACAGAATTCAAGATAGGGACTCTCTACAATAATAGTGATACAGACGGTGATAGTTTGCTAGATGGTGACGAATATCATGGATGGGCGTTTATTACTAATCCTCTACTTAAAGATTCCGACAATGATTACCTTGCGGATAACGAAGAAATGGTTAATTTTAATTATGAAATAGATGGAAGAAAAGATGTATCTACTCCAGTAATATTGCATTTTGCAAAAAGAGATGTGGAGACAGCTGCGAGTGCAGGCGTCAACTTCCTTTTAACTTATGGAGAAGATGCTTCAAGCGACTTACTCTCGGATATAAGGATTCAAATATTTAAGCTAGATTCAGAGCTTATACTTTACGATGACATTATATTAACAAATGGCACTGAAAGATATTTCAGTAGAACTATTGATATAAAAGATATCATTGAAAATTCAGGACAGACATATTTTGGATATTATGTTTTCAAAGTTATGTATTTGGATGATAAGCACGGGGAATTATCACTAGAGAAATATAGTATTAATGTACTGAGATATCTTGATCCAAACGATAATGACTTCGATAACGATGGTATATGGGATGGTGTAGAATGCAAACTTTATGCTCAAGGTTATGAGATAAGCAAGTTCGATGATCTTGTTAATATTACTGCTGATACTGATAACAGTACATACGATATTTACCGGATTGAAATTAGTGATATTGGTAAGATATATGATGCCGATGTCTACTTTTCAATAAATTCAAATGGTATTTTAGATGGAGATGGTTGGGTCAATGTAAAAGTAGTCCAGAAAGAAATTGATTGCAGACTTCCTGAAATAATAAGACTTTCCCAAAACCATTCTTTTTCCGCTTTGGGCAGTTATTCCAATGATTATCATTTTAGACCCTCCAGCTATTATCCGTATAGATTTGATGGATACTATGATATAATCTTAGAAATCTACGACACATCAGATTTGGATTTATTCATCCTTTCCAATCTATCATTGGTCACATACGGACATCGCGAAGCTACTGCAGAAGATACTGATGCTTGGATTACAAAACCAGACGAGAGAGATAGCGATCGAGATGGATGGTCGGATGGTTATGAGATTTACGATAGAAGTGAACCAACCAATCCAGTTTCTTGGGATTCAGATGGAGATGGTATAAGAGATTCGCGTGATTTAGATCCGTTAAGAAATGTTTTATTAAAAGTCAAATTGAAAAAAGGTCACGTAGATGATTTACCACTGTGGTATATAACATCAGAACAACATCCAGAAATGCAATTAGTAGTAACTTATTATTTCCGAAATAGTAATATTAGTTATATTACTCCTGTAGAAGAAGCTACCCAAGATCCTGACGAAGGAGAGCACACTGCTTACATTAAATACTGGCGCACAGCTGAGTTTGATTATGCGTATTATTTTGATATAGAAGACGATGAAACAAATTGTGAATTAGAATTCCAACTTTGGGATAAGGGATTAGGAGTTTGGGATACATTAAGGATGGAAGTTAAATACGTACATAGTTTTAGGGAACATCCCGCTGGAACTACTTACGATAGCGGGAAAGTGCATCCAGTTTTTACTCGTTATAGTAGTGATGATTGGTTACGGTTTGAAGTAAGCACTTTTGGCATCTCCCGTTCAAATGCGATCGCAATATTTGATAATACTACTGTTTTCAATGGACACTATAATGAATATGATAGTATGCATGTTTTTTCAGTGACAGTAACAGATACACCTGATACATCAAGTCCTTTCGTACAGGGATTGAATACCATATTAATTCCGAATGAATTTTATGTCGACTCTCTACTGAATTCAATAATTCAAAATGAAACTAAGTTCAATAATTCTATTTTAGCAGATGGAACCTTTATTGCTCAAAACCGCGACGATATTCCACAAACTTCAAGTAATCAATTAAACACTCTTCTTATGTTAGAATGCACATGGTTAGAAGCTGAAATGCTTTTAAATTATACACTAAAAGGGATAGTAAACAAAACAAACAACATTATAGGATATATCAATCAGTTTGCCAGCACCAAACTTGATAATTTTGTCATTGAATTAATGAACATTCATACGGATATATTACAAGTCATACCAAGCATCGCTCCAGCAACTTTAAACGACGAAATCGGGCCTCCGCCTACGGATTTTTATGACTTTCAAGTTGAATTAGGTAAATTGTGGGTCGAAGCAATCCAAGGCATTATGGTTGGTGATTTTGAACCTTTTGGTCGATTTATAGCTAAAATTACTTCCGTAGCTCTGGTACTTTTTGAAGCAGCGTTGGTTTGGGCAGCAGGACCTTTTGCGCCATTTATAATACTCATCTTTAAATTTTTCACCCTAATTAATCACTACTTCATGATTGCAATAATTATTGAAATGATGTTCAAAGTGATTACATCCTTAGCTTTAGTCTACGGAATTATTAGCCTTTTTAGCGATATAGACGTAAGCTTTACAGGAAATAGTTTAACAGTAAATCCTGGATTCACTTTAGGTTTTGTTGTCTTTATGGAATTTGATGACTTTTTTAATATGGATATGCCCACTTTGAAAGTGTTTTATAGTGGTGAGGACTGGGGTTTCAACTTTGTTCTTAAAGCTGATGAATTAACTTTTGAATTCACTGAAACTGCTGAGGAGACCTGGGTAGATACTCTTACTGAATACCTTGAAGGATTTAAAAAAATGGGTCAAACGATGGAAAAATGCGGTATTACTTTCTCTATTTTAGGTCCTTCAATAGAAGCCGCGAAAGCTACTAAAGGAATCTCGTTAATTGTAGGAATTGGTGCAATTGTAGGGCTGATAATTTCACTTGTATATAATATCGGTTCTGAAGTAGAAGAAAAAGGAAACGCTATCAATTTAGGAATTGGCTTAGGCTTTTTACTCTCAGGCGTAACTGCCATTATACCTAATCAAGTAAAAGAATTCGGATTTTCTAGATATAAAAACGCATATACAGACGATGACCTAAAAAAAGAAGTGAAAAATTTTAATAATCTATGTAAGTATGTCAATTACGACATAGATTTTCTTACTTACGCTGATTATTTGAACATAGATGATATTGTTGAGTTAGCTATTGAAACTGTAGGAAGTTTAATCAAAGGAAGTAATAAATTAATATCAGGCAGTATAATTTTGAGTGCATTTAAGGGAAGTTGGTCAAAACTTGGTAGGGTCATATTAGGAGTAGTCTATTTGGTGTTAGGAATTAACTTTCTTGTACAGTTCGTAGATGGTTTGATTGAGTAATATAATCAATCAAACTCTCTATTATATTTTTTAATTACGATAAAAATGTTAAATTTATATACCAAAGAAATCATTTATCCATATCTAATCGAAATCCTAAATTATTGGTGAAAAATGTGTCAAAAACAACATATTTAGTCTTTGCTCTTATTTCTATTGTAGTTGGTGCTTTAATTTCTCTTTGGTGTCTTTTTGTTATCATATCTGCCCTAGCTTTTGAAGCACAATATCCTGGTTTTGGAATGGCTCCAGGAGCTTATTTTGTTTTGTATATTTGGTTATCAGTTGGAATCGTTTTAATCCTGGTCGGGATTCTTCTTTTTATTTTAAGGGCAAGAAGAACAGAATAAATTCAATTTCTTACTTTTTTTTATTTAATTGTAATATCTCCTAAATACTTTTGAACATACTCGAGAGCTCTTTTGTTATCATCCCACGAGAGAAGATTCATAGCCTCTTCGTATGAACACCATTTCCATTCGTCGTGTTCAACGGGATCAATTTTAGGTGGAATTGTTTGGGATATTATAGCAATAAAAAGGTATTCAGGGATTTTTACAGTACCCTTAGGATAGATGTCTATCCATCTATCTTCCATTGGTATTATGTAGGATACATCCGTTTGTATTAGGGTTACAGAGCGATAACCTGTTTCTTCAAATAATTCTCGTTTTGCGCCCTCAAGATTGGTCTCATCGTTTTCAGGGGCTCCAGTTACTCCTTGCCAAAAGCTTCCTCGGCTTTTTATTCTTTTAAGCATCAGAAATTCCCATTCTCTCTCATTTCTTCTTACAGGATAGACCAATACTTGAATAGGAATTCTCATTTAATATCATCATCTCTAGTTTTGATTTTCGTTTTCTTAAGGTTTACGAGAATTATTCCTAGTATGACAAGCAATAAGGCGAAGGGATAGATGAACACATCGAATAGCTCTTGCAAGAACAAAGCAGAGAACAACACTCCAAATAATGGAACAAGTGCTTGGAAAATTGCGGCTCTACTAGCATTTAAACGTTTAACTCCTTCTAAATAGAATGTATATGCACCGATCGTAGATATAAACGCAAGATATGATATACCTATCCATACGCGAGGGGGTATAGTTAAAAATGTTGCAGGAATTAAGAACTCTGGACTAATAATTAAAGCAATAGGAGTAGTTATTAAAAAACCAAATAAAGAAACATAGGTCATAATCCAAATGGAGCTAGGTTGATAGGATTTATTGTTTTCGAGAGTTTTATTTAAGAAAAAGCGAGTTATAACGGTATAAGTGGCGTAACCAAATGCCGCTAATAGTATCATAATATCTCCAAAAATCCGATTCGCCACGTTTACATTGGGAGAAAAACCTACAACAATAACGACTGCTATGAATGCTAGTAATGAGCCAACCATCTTTTTCCATGCAAACCCTTCAGTTTTCAAGAAAGTACTTGAAAGAATAACTACCCAAACTGCGTTAGTTGCAACCATTATGCTCGCGTCGCTCGCGCTGGTAAATATCTCTCCAATTAAATAACCCGCTTGATAAATTGTCACCGATAATAATCCCATTAAAGTTAATATCTTCCAATGTTTTTTAGCAAACTGCCAATTTAAAGACCCTTCTTTAAACTTAAGGATCAGAAAAAAGCAAATGACTGCTAGAAAATATCGGATTACTGCAATCATGAATGGAGGGATTGTAGCTCCTCCTACTTCCTCTGAAACTAACCATCGTCCTAATGGCCACGTACCGCCCCAAATAACCATGGTTAAAATTAGTAATATATAAGCCACGAGTTCTTGTTTGCGATCTGAATTTTTTTCTGGTTTCATGGTAGAAAAATTAAATTAATGAATAAGACCTTATCAGCAAAGTTCTTTAGGAGAATAATAAGAGTAAGAATAAAAAAATTATTATTATCCATTCTATACCTTTTCTATAAAATTTTTACATAGCAAAGAACTTGAATAAATTGAAATTGGATGAACCAATCATAAAATAGACAATTATGACTACCAAAATAGTTGATGATTTTTATGTTAAAAAGAAATCAAAATTCATAAAGAGTTTTGACGAGCGTTTAGCAGTAGTAAACGAAGTACTTGGTAAGAAATTTGACAACAACAAGTGCGAAGAGCTAATTAACCAAATGAGAGCAGAATTTGAGGGAATATTACCTCACATTCCATACATTGGAGGACAAAAAAATCCTCTTACTTTAATCCTTGTCAAATGCATGTCAGATCTCGCAGTGTTTCGCACACTGGAAAAAATTGGGTTTTCATTCGGAGAAATCGGGGTATTCCATTATAACTACATATTAGAAGTTAATAAAAATAGAAAAAAAGCTTTAGAGCAAGCAGGTCGGGATCCTTCCCAATACCCCTTTGATCCCGTATACATGGACTATCAAAAAAAATTAACCGAAGAAACTCAATTAAGACTTTATCCCGACGATTGGGTAATGGATTTTGTAGAGGGAGATGGTGAAAATTTTGAGTGGGGATGGGACATAACGGCGTGTGGAGTTCAGAAGGGGTATAAGAAACTAGGGGCCGAGAAATATCTCCCGTTTATTTGTTTAGGAGATCACTATGAAGCTGAAGGTCTTGGTTTTGGATTTACGCGCACAGAAACTTTAGGATTTGGAGCTGAGAAGTGTACCCATCGTTTTGTTCGAAATATTAAAACGCCTAAAGCTTGGCCTCCCTACGATTTAGAAGAGTTTAATCCCGATTATTGGGAAAAATAATATCTCTTTTTTTTATTAACACAGTTGGTTAAATTGGAAAATGAAATTAAAGATATTATAAGATTACTTAAAATCATAAGAGGATATGTGGGTATCAAAGATTGTGATGTCACGATGTCAACTTTTAACACTAGTAAAGATGTAATTAATGCTATTGATAATCACATTACAAGGTTGTCGGAATCAGATATTTCAAAAATAAATGAGCTGAAAATTCTATTTCTTCCAACATCCGATTTTCAAGAAATTTCAATTAGTAATGGTTGGGGTGAAGAATATCTGGAAATCGCTGAAGAGTTTGACAGCTTAGTTCAATTAGTAAAGAAGAGGATCAAATAAAAAAATTGAATCCGAAAAAAAAATTCAAGTTTTTCTGAATTTAATAAAAACAATTATTCCTGCTATAAAGAGAGCGGAAGCTGCGACTACTGTTGTTATTGTACTAGTCATCAATCCCACGGTTGAGGCGTAGGGTGGCATCCCAAGTTGTTGGTATAACGGTCCATAAACGAAAAGTAATATAGGAAGAGTTACAATGTTCACAGCTCCAACACCAAACAATATGAATGCAATGTTTCTTTTTCTCATGATATTTTTCCTTATTTTAATTGTCGAATTTAAACCTTGGTTTTTATTTTGTATATATGCATCCTTTGTATAAAAAGACGCTATTTTCAAATACTTCGTAAAAGTGTGCTTTCACGATCTTCTTTGAATATGTAGTATTAACTAGGTTTTCATATTAACTAATATATTTTCTTCTTATAGCTTATTAAACACAGAATTCCGCCATTTATTACAAATACGGAGTGGGGGAGTGGGATTGGTACCAACACAAACCCAATGAGACACATGAAACAATCCAAATAGCGAAAGAATATAAGACCAATAGCGAAAGTAAATGGTATTGAAGAGAGGATAATTAAATAACCTGTTTTTAAATTCTTTACTCCTAATATAGTTCCTATTATTGAAATTACTCCTGTAAGTAAAAATGGCCCACTAGCGAATGGATACATGGAACCTATAGAGGTTTGGAAAACCATGAAAACGGAGAGAAGATATAAAATTCCTCCTATACTATTTAAAATTAATCCTATGAGCATTAATTTTTCTTTTAGTTCATTATTTTTTATATTAAGTCCCTCTGAGCTATCGTCCCTAAATCCCTTTTCTATCTTTATCTCATCATTATGCTCTATGTCAGAAATCTCTATCACCTAAAGTATAGTACAATTTTGTCTAATGATATATAAAGTTATCCTAGATATAAAACTCCTTTTCAAATATATGACAATATGGATATTATTTATAAATAAAAACTATAAATGATGCGAAGATTTCACTTTTTTATCTATTAAATTATGAATTAGGAGACCATAATGATTTTTCAATTAGATTATGCTACGGTAATTACTTTTGTATTGATTTCATATATTGGGATATCCCTCATTTTGTTTATCACTGGTACCTATATTATGCAAATATATGCAAGTTCGAAGAAGTGGGGCCAATCTTTTGATATTCCTTTAAAGATTAACACCATTTGGTTAGTTGTTAGTCTGGTTATTGGAATTCCTTTGTCTTTACTCTATGGAGATAGTGTAATGATTGACTTTGTGAGATTTGGCACTAATATGCTTATAGGTGTTGTATTCGCTATCAAGTATTATAAGAAAGAAAAAGGAGAAGCAATTCAATTTATTCTTGTTATTCAAGTAATTCTATTCATAATCGCAGTTATTTTAGGCAATATTTTTTCGGTATTAGCTTTAAATGTTTTAGGCGGGTAACTGATAATATAATTTAGAATTGTAATGATTCTTTTGTTTTTCTTTAGAGCTCCGACAAAAATGCTTTTATACTATTATCACCATTAAACTTGCGAACAAGAGCTCTAATTGTTAGATTATTGGAATTGTACGATCCGACTTATTACGATTATTTAAGTTATAACTCATTTTCCCATTTGTCGTAGGACATTTTAGAAAATCCGCAGAGTTGCTTAACTTTTTAAATAAGTTTTATAACTATTATTGTAGTTTAAAATATTTAATAAAAATTTTAAATTGAGGAGACGTATGTTTCTAAACTACAATAGTGAAAACCTTCAAAAAGAGGAATTTCAGGAACAACTACGGTGGTTTGAAGCAGAATTTGACGAAATTTTTCATAACAGATCTGAAAATCCTACGGAATACGAGAAAAACTTGGCAAATTCGCTCCTAAATAAGTTATCTGAGTCAATTAATCAGTGTCAAGACGAAAAACTCCTTTATGATTTAGTATCGACCTTAAATAATATCGAAAAAAAGCATCCTGCGCTATTTTAAAAAGGTTTTGTTATACTTTTTATCGTTTTTAATATGTGATATTCCTATGGCACACTTTTTTTTTATAAAGGTTTAATATTAAATGTATATAAATAAGCTTGAGTAAGTTATAATTAGTAAACAAAATATTGTGAAGTACACTTTGGAATTAGACGAAATTAAAAACAAGCAAGCTATCGAACAGATTAATAAACTCCTCGCAGAAAAGGATAATGAAAAAGCACTTGTTACTGTAAATAGTTTATTAGATAAAGATCCTTCGAATGAACATGCGTGGCTTTACTTAGGTATTGTCAATCGCCGTTTAGGAAACCTCGATATAGCAATAAATAGTTTTGAAACAGCTACAGACCTAAATAACACTTTAATCGAAGCGTGGGGTTTGCTTACCATAACATATATGGATAAAGGAGAACTTAAAAAAGCGGAAGAAGTGATGAAAATTGCTACGGAGTTAAATCCACTTAACGAGAAAATTCAATTCTACCGCGATAACTTAATACGAGTCTATGAGAAATTTGGACCTTTTTTTTAATGATGAACTTTAGACCAGTTATTTGAAAAGTTCTTAAGTAATATAAATTTTAAATTTCTTGTTTATTTATATTTAACTTTTGAGTAGTAGGTAATTCCTGATGGCATATAAGGGAAAAAGGACGATCGAAGGAAGAATTGTAGAAATTAGAGGAGGTGAGAAGCGCATTTCTCGAAGTTATACCTATGGCTACATATCATTAACAGTTCGCGTAGGATCGGAAATGTATTCGGTCCTAGTGAGTTCCTCAAAAATAAATTCCTATGGCTTTTTACCCCGCGTTGGGCATTACATCCGCGCTGAAGGAATTAGATCACCTTCTAATGACGGATATCACGATTATTCTATCAGTCATCTATCGTCTCTAGAACATATCGAACCTCGAAAGTAATGCTGAAAACTTCTTTAAATCCAAATAGGGCAAGTTGAAAGAAGACATTTAAAAGGGTTATTTATTTGATATTATTTGAACATCTAGTTGAAAAAAAAATGAGACGAACTTGGATATGAAAAAAAGTATAATATTTTTATTTCCTATGGGTTCTATTATTTCAATTATTTTAGCGTTTGTATTCCCATTTACAAGATACGAGAGCTCTCCTTCTGGATTTTATCCATTTTGGATTTGGGGTTTTCCTTATTTCCCTATATTTGAAATAAATATACTTGATATACCCCAAAAAATTATATCTTTAAATTTTCTCATAATTACATTCTTTCTAATAAGCTCGATTTTCTCTTTAAGAAAAAACCCTACTCGATTAGATTTTATTTTAAATAAATGGCTAGGTTGGGGTATTGGGATTTTAATTCTCAACACATTCTGGATAATAAGTTGGATTATTATAGTACCGTTTTTTGCTCCTTACGGTTTTATTTTTGAGTTTGTTGTCGTTCTTCCCTTTGTAGGTGGGCTACTTCTTATTCTAGGGAAAATATACTTCATGAGAATTTACTCTAAAAGGAACGAAAATCAAAATTATACTGATTTAAAATGGTTGGAGAAACAGCATTTTGAGTTAAATAAAAACATTCAACAAATTGCTGACGAGCAACATGTTAGTATGAAGACAATCAAAAAATGGATTGATAAAATTGAAGAAACCAAGTAAAACCTCTAAATTGCTATGTAAAAATTTCTGAGTTTAAGGAATTTCTAATCAAATAATTAAATATCTTTAATTTCCTATTAAAAAAAAATTACTTAACCATCAATATTCAGCTTCTTACCTTTAATACCTTTTTTCCGTTAAATTCTACTAACTCTAATATCTCTACTTCTTGAAAATTGGATTTAAAGTAAGACTTGTTTGATTCTGAACCTAGTAAGGATGGACTGTGGACTTTCAAGAGTTTTTTTACAAAGAAATATCTTTCTATATAGGAACCAACACACCAGGTAACAAGAAGGCGGGTTTTGTTCTTTTGAATTTGTAAGCACCATCTATCTTTGCAGGCTTGAGAGCAAAAGTAATGAGTTTTCTGAGGCTGAGTTATGTTAATGTGCTCAACTACTTTCTTTCCGAGACTCTTAAGCGCTATGCCACAGTACTCACAAATCATCTTGGGTAACAGGTTTTTTAATTAAATTGCTATAAACTTTATTTTATACATACTAATAGACGTAGCTTTATTTAAATGAAAAATTTAGAACAAAATTGTTCTCGGAGATCTTACACTCGAATTTTTTTTTATATATGCGTAACTATTCGCTATAATTATAAACATAAATAGGTCTATACCATGAAAAAAAATCGTAATCTGGATTGGGGAAATTTTCGGCATTCTGAATTCCTCCAAACGCTTAATATTAGCGTGAATGAGCTAAAATTCATTAGAATGTTTCTAAAGCGCGGGAGTGTAGAATTAGTGAACGAAATGCTGCGAGAACGAAAGTCTAAACAACGAAACGCGCACAAGGATGACTTAACTAATAAGTATTACAAGGTAGAAAAAATAAAGGTGTAATTTTTATTTAAAATTCGATTAATCATTCTAATTCTTCTACGAATTTGTAATCTACGGTGATAGTACTTTTAGTCTCGATTATCTCGCCATGAATTATCACTTTTTTACCAATAAATTTATGTAGCACTGGATCGTTCTGCCACAACATAACTTGTTTCCTTACGAGAATTTTAGACCACCGATTAGCGTAGTCATCTAACGGTTGAATATAATATCTAGGTCCTTCGGATTTAGTTCCATTTGCTACGGTTTCAGCAGAAAGTATCCCACTAATTTCATCCATAGAGTATAGCCTTTAAAATACTATTATAAAAGAAGAAAAAATATCAATTAATAAATTTAATTAATTTGCTGTTTGATTTTTGGCTCAAACCTTTGAGCGGATACTCCTATCCTCTGAACTTTTCGCTTTTGGCGGCTTTTTCTTCTCATTTCCATCGTGTAATCTATGACGTATTTCATTACACCTCCAATGGTAAAACCAGCTTGACGATCAGCATCTTGTATTTGAATCATAAAATTTACGATTTTGTCGTCTGGAATTGGTCTATTAAAAATATAGGGAATTTCCATTAGCTCCTCTTCTAGATTAGAAATATCCTTTTCATTTTCGTTTGCTTTATATTGACACTTCCAAGACCCCATAGCAGTGTGCTTTTTTGATTTGTAATCGAACGATCCTGGAACAATATACATAGGAGCAGGGCGGAATTGAACTGGGAGAGGATGTTCGATTCCCTCGTTGTCGAAATACGATCTTTGAGAGAAATGTTCTATAGTTTGATTAACGTTCTCGCAGTTGTTTTTTTCAGTTTTGATGTCGCTAAAACCTACAACTAGCATTGCTAGCACGTTAACTCCGGCTTGTGTTAAACTTTCTATAGTGTCCAAGTTCTGGTTAACACTGGTTCCTTTGTTCATTTCTTTCAGATCTTTATCCGAAAAGGCTTCAAAACCTACCCAAGCGTCCTCAAATCCCGCCATTTTTGCTTTCCTAGCAAGATTTGGAGTTATATTTGCTCTAAAGTGAGTCCCAAACTTAATATCTAAATTCTTTTCGATGAGCTTATCGCATAATTCTTCGAAATATTCAAGATCGTCGTTAATTAGTGATTCTCCAAACAACATGAACCGTGGTTTAAATTTTCGCAAAATAGTCTCCACATCTTGAACCACTTTATTCACCGAACGAATTCTAAAGCGTGGACCGAAAAGTTTCCATTCTGCGCAGAATTGGCAACGATTAGTACACCCGCGAGACCTGTAAGTCGAAGCAATTTGATAGTACGTATCTAACGGTATATCGGTGTAATCGGGTGTTGGCAATAAGTCTAAATCGAGCTGAATTCCGGGAGAATATTGGTAACCGTGCTGCTGATTTAAGCTCATTACACCTTTTATATCGTTTAAATCGACTCCTTTTGCAATTTCAAGCAATGGATGTTCTCCTTCTCCAATTACTAACCCATCGCATATTCCTTTCTTAAGAAATATTTTAAACGCTTCAGAAGATTGGGTGATAGATGGTCCCCCCCACACGATTGTGCACTCAGGGTTGGTCCGTTTTAACAGACACGAGGAAATTATGGTTTCCGAAATGTTAAGATAGTTCAAAGAGAACGCGATTATTGAGTAATCTTTTAAATCCTCGAGAACGGTGTTCCTACAATAGTCTATCATACCCTCGAATCGTATTTTCGTCGCATTAAGCGGTTCGAACATTCTCGTTGAGTAATCTTTTATAATATCGACGTACATCCCCTCGTTAAATTTGGGATCTTCGTTTCTAAAAATATCGTTCGCGATGGGAACAATCATCGGAAAATCCTGGTGGTTCATGATAAAGTTAGTTAAATCCAATTGGATGAGTGGGTCAAATATCACCTTAGGTAAAGTGTAATTGGTTGCTCTAAAGTTAAAAACTTGGACCGACTGAGCATGGAGCTTTAAGTACGCTTGTAAACATGCCAAACCTAGCGGAATTAACCTGTCGTTAATACACGATACTTTTACTAACGCTATTGTCATAATATTTTTACATCTACCAGCTTATATTTTATGTTAGAGACGAAAATAATTTTAAATATTTAAAGAAAAAATTTGTCGCGGACTGATCTAATCAGAGTTAAACAAATAGAAAAAAAAAATAAATTAAGTAGCACGAATTAATTTCGCTTTCTCCGATGTTGAGATGTGAATAATTCCACGTTTCGAATTATTTTTTCTCGATTTGGATCGCGAGCTAATTGATCTTGAATTACTTCGCTAAGTTGGCTTTTAGTTATACCCATTTTCTCCAGAGCAAAATTAAATCCTTGTTCGTTAAACTTTCCCTGTTTTATTAAAGGAGAGATTTGCTTCATCGTGATTATCCATTTCTTCCTTACACTTGGATCTTGACGAATGAGTTCCGAAAATTGTAATGCGTAGGGGACTATTCCATATCTGTTCAGATCGTAAAAGGACGCAGCCATTATAACATGACAACTAGTTTTAAGAGTGCTTGAATTTCCTCTCTTCACTAAGTTTTTCGTCTCGACGAGCTCTATAATCTTATCTTCTTCGTAATCTACTACGTGATACGGAAGCAATATTCGAGGAAGACTTCGATCTTTCGCTTCTTTGCGAGTAATAAAGTGATCTCTGTCCATTTCGGTAAAATTGTCGTTCCAGAAGAATTCAGGCATCCATTCTTCGATGATTTCGTGTTGAGGAATTTCGTAGAAATATCTTCTGATCTCGTCGGGAGAGTACCCAAAGAGAATTAAATCAATATCACGCTTCAAAGCTTCTTTCACAACTAAAGCATGGACTAAATCGCTACAAGCTTCGCATATCGAAGTAGTTAAACATCTATCTTCCGAATCTTGATGTAAAAACATCCATTTATACAATTTTGGGAAAGTCTTTTTAGCACCATCAATTATCACATGATCTACATGAATTTTTTGAAGAGTATCCCTCATGTTTTCAAATGCTGTGTCAGGAATAAATCCAGAATCTACAGTTACAGCAAGAGGGTAGAGGTTATATTCGTGTATCATTTTCCATAGAAGAGCTGTGGAATCTTTCCCACCAGAATATCCTACAATACAATCATACTTATGCCTTCCTCGTCTTGATTGCGCTTGTTCCATTACACGCTGCCAATCCTCAAGACCGTCAAGTCTCATTTCTTCCGTTATCTGAGTTTTCCACCAAGAAGGCGTTTTATACTCGGGGTCTTCGCAGTAGTTACATAATCCTGTGGAAGCGTTGACAGAGACGCCTAAGCTTCCATCGAGTAAAATACATTTTTTGCACATGTGTTCAAGTTCTATCATAATTCATTCTTAT
>JAHQWP010000220.1 GCA_029856235.1 Promethearchaeia archaeon | reverse complement strand
GGTATGAAGGTGCCTATTGACGGAAAAATAGTGAAAGGTGAATCTTATTTCGATGAAAGCGCAATAACAGGAGAATCTCTTCCCGTTTTTAAAAGCGTAAACGATGAGATCTTTGCTGCGAGTATGAATAGCGATAGTTTTGTAGATATTGAAGTAATAAGAGAAAGCTCAAATACGATAGTAGCAAAAATAGCTGAAAGTATCAAATTTGCTCGTCAAAATAAAAGTAAAAGTGAAAGATTCATTGAGAAATTTGCTAGGTATTACACTCCGATTATATTAATCAGTTCACTCATCGTTATGTTTATACCTCCTTTATTATTTGGATTAAATTTTAACACGTGGTTTTATAGAGGACTCATTTTATTAGTTGTTTCTTGTCCTTGTGCTCTCACATTATCAACTCCGTTAGCTAACATAGCGGCTCTTACAAAATTAGCAAAAGAAGGGATACTGGTTAAGGGAAATATATTTATAGAAAAAGCAAAATCAATTGAACTAATCGCTTTTGACAAAACTGGAACTCTAACAGAAGGTAATTTAAAAGTTTTTGATGTTTTTGAATTAATTCTCGATAAACAAGAAATAATTAAAATTGCTGCTAGTTTAGAGGTACTCTCTGAGCACCTAATTGGAAAAGCAATAGTTCATCAGGCAAAACACATGGGCTTATCGTTATACACTGTTGATTCTTTTAAAATAATCAAAGGTAGAGGAATTAAAGGTGAAATTCACGGAGACACTTATTATGTTGGAAGCAAAAAATATCTCGAAGAATTAAAATTTGAAATTCCTGAAGAAATCTTTGAAGATATAGAACTATCGGGAACTATTCCTATATTGCTTGGAACTAATAACAAAATTTTAGGAATTATCACAATTCGAGATGTTTTAAGAGTTTCAGCACCTCTATTAGTAGATGGTTTGAAAAAGCGAGGTTTTAAATCTGCGATGATTTCAGGGGATAATCAATTAGTGTGTAATACTATAGGTGCATGTTTAGATATTGATAACTCTTTTGGTGAATTGTTACCAGACCAAAAACTAGAAGAAATAAAACACTTAAAAAAGAAACATAAGGGAGTCGCGATGGTAGGAGATGGGATAAACGATGCTCCTGCGTTAGCGTTATCAGACTTAGGTATTGCGATTGGGGCTTCTGCAACAGACTTAACTTTAGAAACAGCAGATGTTATTATAATGAGCGACGACTTGAAAAAAATAATAACTTTTTTTGACATTGCTAAAAAGACTAATAGAATCATAAGACAAAACATTTGGACATCAATTATCGTAAAAGTTACTTTCGCAATTTTGACCGTTATTGGATTAATGACGCTATGGCTGGCGGTGGGTGCGGGCGATATGGGTGTATCTCTCTTGGTATTACTGAATGGCCTAACTATTTTTAGATACAAGTTCCACTATAAAGAAATCTCAAAGGAAGAGATAGAAAGTCAAGCAAAGGTCCTAATATGTGAACATTGTGAAACAAAAGATATTATCCCCCAACATCACGGGCGGGATATGGTTCAAAGGGGAGATAAACTCGTCTGTTGGAAAAATATCATAAGTAGTGAAGAATTAGAAACTTGTGATGAAGAACTACCACTTCACTGTCCATATTGTACAAATCAATTGGAGCTCCAATAATACCATAAAATTTTTATTTACTTGTTTTTAATAACAAGGGGGTTGTTTTAATCTAATATTTATTTTGAATTTTTAATTATATGTTCCCGCTTAAGAAAATATCCTATCTAAGGTTTTTCAATTCCCATTTTTGTGCACCAATATGAAATACCCTCACTAGAAATCGAAATACCAAATGTTTCTTTATGAATTTCTACAATCCTTTTTAAAGGGTAAATCCGAATCATTTCCTTTAACTCTCCTTTAGTGAATTTAAATTTTCTTGCTCCTGTGAATCTCTCTATTGCAACTTTTCTTCTTTCTTCCGTGGTTTGAAATCTAATTCTCTTCCGCTGCAAACTCGCTTCGTAGTTATCTAACATTTTATTAAATAATTCAGCACCCAAATGTAATTTATATGATTTTTTAATTTCACCCGATTTTATTTTATAACTAGTAATATCAGGTTTATAACCAACTCTAAAAATACTTTTAATATCTTGTATAAATAAATAACTATTTGAACTTATTCTGGTCGTTCCTTGTTTTCCATCTCCATCAAAATAACCTAGTAAAAATGCAAGTTTTAATCCACGATTTCCTAAATTAGGGAATCTTATTATATCAGATTTCTTTCCAATTGGAAATCCGTTCAAGATCATATTTTCGCCAAATAAATTATTAGAAAACCTCACACGAAATAAACGAATTATTCTTATTTCTTTAGTAGTTTCATCTTGAATTAATCTTTTATAATATTTTACATAAGTAGCTTCAAAACCAATCGCTTTGATATAGTTTTTTAGTAATAAACCATCTTTTACATTAAGTTCTATGCTAATTACGAGGTTACCTTGGTTGTTTTTATATAGTGAACCATCAGCAAGTAACAAACCGAATAAATATGCCTTTTCCTTAGTATTAATATACCTAAAATAATTTAGATTTAAATTCGGGTGGTAGTTATGGATAAAATAGTTTTTTTCTGGTGCTTTATTTACAATTTTATATTGTTCTATTAAATTATTTATTCTGCTAATATTCTCTAATTTAAGTATTAACTGATCTTGATAATTTTCAAGTAATTCGAGTGTAAGTACATATTCCGGATTTTTTCTGCTTACCTCTAGAATCCATTTTACATGCCCTTCTTTTTGACCTAAAATAGAACTTAATTCCTGATTACTTATTTCCTTCGCTAATCTGAAACAAATCTCCTTTTTTAAATTCCTTATAAACTGGAGTGTTGAAAAGGTTTTTGGTTTTATTTTTTTATTGATACCCATTTTAATTAATAAAAAGAATTAAATTACTATATTCGAAATAAGGAGACAGATTTTTTAAATCAGTACAACAAGGAAAATTTCTAATTTATGTTCAACTTAACAGAATTCAAATAGAAAAAATTATTTTTAAGGTAACGGGTAAGGATTAAAAGGGCGCCATAATACTCTTTCAGAACGTTCTTGTTCTTGAGAGCTTTTTTTATCATCTTTAGCTCGTTTTTTCTTAACTTTTTTCCGACACATATTAAAAACCCAATATATTAAGTTTTAAGTTAATATAAAAGAAAAAACTGACCGACAATTTTTGGAATTATAAGGCAGGTATTTATACAACTTTGACTTGAATGTAGTTGTTGAACTAAGCACTTTTTTGCAGATTTCACTATAAAAATTTTAATGCGGGAAGGGAGATTTGAACTCCCGAACCCCTACGGGACTGGATTCTGAGTCCAGCGCCTTTGACCAAGCTTGGCAATTCCCGCGGTTATTTAAGCATTAAAATCATTCTATTCTCATAAAAAATGAGACTAGAGAATATAATTACTCGTTATTTTTATATCTTGTAAACTTTTCTAAAGTTAAAATTGAGATTCTAACTTAGAGTAAATTAAGAAATACCTAATCTTCAAATGAAATAAGAAATTACATTACTCGAACAAAAATTTGTTGATTAGAATCTATGCCTAAAATTAATATTGGTAGTTTAGATCTGTTTTATGAAATTTATGGCGATGGTCCTCCCTTAATTATGATTATAGGGTTGGGGGCAAATAGTAGCTGGTGGGGAAATTATTTCTTAAAAGGCTTAGCAAAACATTTTAAAGTTATTGTGTTTGATAATAGAGGAACGGGTCGATCTGGGGACCCAAAATTGGATTACTCCATAAAATCATTAGCCGATGATACATTAGCTTTAATGGATGCTTTGAATATAAAAAAATCTCATGTATTTGGGCATTCAATGGGAGGATACATTGCTCAAGAATTAGTTCTTAATTATAATCGAGTGAATAAACTAATTTTATGTTCTACTAGTTGTGGCGGTCCTATTTCTGTTTCAGCAAAACCTAAAGTATTAAAAATAGTTAATAAGCTTAGAACAGGGAGATCTCAAGAAGAAATAGCAATGGAGACTTTAGAAATTCTCTATTCAACTGAATTTATAATGGCAAATCCTAACCTCATTGATATTGCGATTCAAATTATGACAAAAACACCTTTAGATGAAGAAAGTTACTTTCGACAAACTAAGGCTATTCAATCATTTAATACATGCAATAGGTTAAAAAATTTAGAAATCCCAACACTAATACTACATGGAATGAAAGATGTTTTAGTACCACCCCAAAATGCATATCTTCTCGCCGAATTACTATCAAATTCACGAGTCAAAATTTTTTCTAAAAGTGCACATGCCCCTTTTGTCGAAGAGCCAGATTTAGTCCTAAAGGCTATATTTCAATTTCTATTGTAAAATCTACATCAATTTTTATAGCAATAAGAATAATATATTATTAATCCTAACTAAGTTATAAAGAATAAAAGCAACTTTGATGATATAAAATGTCAAATAAGGAACCGAAGAGGGAAAAGGAGAAAAAAGAAGGGCTGATTGCTGCAAGACAAGATCTAACTATTACTGTATATCAATTTAACGATGAGATTGGTGATTTCGAAGAGTTGATAATCGATCCCGATGTACAATTAAAAGATTTATTAGACGACGATTTTGTTCTTCTTTTTGTTGACCCCCAGCATTTTAGAGTCTGGTTATGGCACGGATACAACACTACGACAAGAATGAAGTTTATGGCAGCAAAAAGGGCTCCAACCGTAAGAGATAAACATGGGATTGCTTTTAAAATTTCAGCTGTTGATCAAGATAACGAAACAAATGCCTTTTTAGTAATGATCGGTTTAGCAGAAGAAATTGATTACGAACAAGCCCAGACAGGACCTGCTTATGAAGGTACAACTAAAGATCTTGAACTCCTTGAATCGCTATCAAGAGAAAAAATACTCCTTATATTAGAAAAAGCCGGAATTCCTGATGGATACGAACGAAAAATGGTCATAGTAAAGAATAATATTTTTGGTTATCGCGAGTATGAACGAAATTATCCAGGTACTGTCATAAAAGAAAAACAACTTTTCCCTTTAAAAGAAGAAATTGCAGATGGAAATTATTTAGCTGATAATCTTGTTCCTCGTATGCTCTTTTCTTATAACAATGTAGTTCTAACGGAATTACTACAAAAAGTAGAAAATGACGACATAATAATTAAGAAATCCCTAAAAGATTTAGATGCGTGAATATGAGTACACCCAGATCAAGGCAAAGTCAGAAAAGAAGGAACTACGTCAAAAAAAGGAAAAAAAAACTCACTAAGAATGGAATTATATTAATTTTCATACTTTTTGCGAGCACTGTCATAAGTATTTTCTTGGTTTTAATCTCCTTACCCTAAGTTTTAGAATAGGGATTAATTAATTGATTTGGTTAAAATGAAACTAAAACGAATTGACATTGTTTTTATCGTTTTACTTATAATCATAACCATCATTTCAATCGATTTCGTAATAAACGAATCCCATAGGGAAATTATTGAGAATATATCTAAATATCCCCCCTTTCAAGATTTGACCTCAGGATTGATTATTACTTTCTTAGTATGCTTGATTGGGAATTTGCTACCCATTCCTACCCCTTACACATTTGTAGTGTGCTACAGTTCTTTACCTTTCTTACAGATGAATCCTTTCATTCCTATTCTTGTTGCCTTTATTGCTAGTCTAGGATGTATGATTGGAGAAATTGGAGGATATGCTGTAGGTAGAGGTGCTTCAGCATTGATATCTGAAGAACGGAGTCAGAATTTGAAGAAATATCAATTATTCTTAATTGAACATCCAAGGGCTGCACCCCTTTTAATATTTATATTTGGTCTTACGCCTTTAAACGATGATTTTATAACAATACCCCTTGGAATTATTAAGTATAGTTTTCTAAAGACAGTATTTTGGTGTTGGTTAGGTAAATTGGGTTTGATGCTAATTTTTTCCTATAATTTATTAAGTATTTGTGGCCTATTAGGAGGAGAGAGTTGGGTTTTGAGTATAGTATCTCTTTACTTAATAGTTGTTGTCATGTATATAATAATAAAAATAGATTTATTAGCGTTCTTTAAGAATCTCGTGGAAAAAAGGAAAAAATACCCATGATTATATGAATTACTTCATCGTTATTTGGAAATGTGTCATCTAAGTGACAAGAGAGTCAAAAAAGAATCCTACTTTTTAAAATAATATAAGGATCTCTTCTGAGCAAAAATATTAAATTATACGCATTAAGAAAATTATTATTCTTTGAATTCTTTAAGAATCTACCCATTACATAATATATTTTCAGTTAAAAATCTAGGCTTGGAGAGACTAAAAATGGATATTGAAGAAAAGTTAGAACTAATGAATGTCATGTTTAATCCTAAAAACATTGCTGTTGTGGGAGCAACTGATAGTATGAATAAAATTGGCTCTCTTGTATTCGCGAGTATTTTAAGCTGTGGGTTTACGAAGAACCTTTACGGGGTAAACCCTAGTCCTAAATATGAAAGTAAGAAAATACTGGGGAAGAATATTTACCCTTCACTTGATAAATGTCCTAAACCAATTGATCTCGTTGGAATAGTTGTTCCCCCCCATGCTGTTATAGATTCAGTTAAACAAGCAATTGAAAACGATGTTAGAACGGCAGCCATTATTACAGCTGGATTTGGTGAGGTAAAAAACGAAATAAGGCAAGATAAAAATAAGGAATTAGTTAAAATAGCTAAAAAGGGAGGTTTGATCTTTGTAGGACCTAATTCTATGGGATTTTACTCGTCAGAAGATAAAACATCACCTCTCCATTTAGGATTTGGATTTATGCTCCCAAGACCGGGAAATTTATCTATTGTTTCTCAATCGGGGACAATGGGAACTGTCTTATGCAATGCGTTTCAAAATATCAGATATTTTGTCTCTAGCGGGAATGAAGCGTCCCTAACTTTAGAAGATTATTTAGAATATTATGCTCGGGATCGAGGAACTAAAACAATAGCTTTATTCGCTGAAGGTTTACGAGCGGGTTCACGGTTTAAAGAAATTTGTGCCGAAACTACGAAAAAAAAACCAATAATTTTTCTTAAAGCGGGAACAACTAAAAGTGGTGCTAGAGCCGCAAACAGCCATACAGGGTCAATCTCAGGTTCATTAGACATTTACAAATCTTTGTTTAAACAAACTGGTGTGATATCGGCAGATCAAATAGAGCAGTTTATTTATTTAGTTAAGGGGGCACAATATTTATTACCTCTTCCTACAAATGGTCGCCTAAGGGTGGGAATAGTTAGCGGGGGAGGTGGATTTGTTGTTCATCTTACAGATCTTTGCGAAAAACACGGACTTAATGTTGTTGATTTAAGAACAGAGCCAAACGGTCCCAAACTTATAGAAGATATTTCAAAACATCTTCCGTTTTATTGGAGCCATAATAATCCTGTTGATATGGTTGCTACTGGCAATCCAAATGTGTATCAGACGGTTACCGAACTAATGTTAAATTCCGATTGCTTTGATGTGATAATTACGATGTCATCTCTCACATTTCTTGATCGAATGAAATATTTAAAACCAATTAATGAGATTGGAAAAAAAATGGCTGAGTTGATGAGGCTCAGAGCAAGTGATAGACATGATAAAGGATTTGAAAATGAAATTGAATTAAAACGGAAATTCCCCGATAAAAGAATTATCTATATTTCCTTTGGTAGTAGTTTAGAGAGCCTTACTCTTGAAAAATATGATGAAAACAAAATTATGGTTTTTGGAGGAAATCCTGAGAATTCTGCTGTTGTTTTAAAAAAACTCCATGAGTACCAGAAATTCATTAATCTTAAACAATAATAAATTCCAGAACTGAATATCGATAATGTAAAATAACTATTTTTCTTCTCTGATTTCTATACCATCAGGTAATGTAATGCTATCTACCATCAAACCTTCAGCTTTTCTATAATCATCAAACGTCCTCGCTTCTACCTTTTTCATGTATTTCAACAGCTCATCCTCCATCTTATTATCTAATTTATTAGGCTGATGCTCTCTGAGAACTTTATCAACTTTTTCACGCGCTCTCTCAATTATATCCTTAGCACCTTTTTTCTTCCAAGTTGAACGCCTGGACCTGTCAGCTAATCGAGGCATATATAGTTCCGATCTCATGTGTTTTCTCGTATGTGATTCCCCAAGAAAATTTACTCCTTTTTTTTCACTCGTAGCTACTTTCTTAATTACATCAAAAGCAATCGTATCTTCGCTTACAGTAACCCCTTCAATAGCTCTTTTTACCATTCCTGCCAAATCGTCATCAATAACCAAAAGTTCTAAAGCCTCAACCAATGTGGCTTCATAGGTGCCCGCACAGGTTATATAATTAACACCAGCCTGAGCAGCAAGCAATAGAGTTTGTAACCGCTCGTATCCATTCTGCAAATCCAACAATTTTGAATCAGTTCCAGCTCCGGGTCCACGAGAAGGAATATCATAAAAGCGAGCCAATTGCGCAATACCTGCCGTAATTAAGCCCATCTCTGGAGAACCCATGGCTGAATTCCCAGATCGCATGTCAGTAACGTGAGAAACCGTGCCAAAGAACACAGGAGCTCCAGGATTGAACATTTGTGAAACAACCGCACTTCCTACTATTTCAGCGTTGGTTTGAGTTATTAAACCTGCTAATGTAACTGGTGCAGAAGCGCCAGCTAAAGCTTCAGGGGCTATAATAGTGGGTTGTTTATACTTAGTAAATATCGCAAAACCGTTCGTCATTAATTGAGGTAAGTGCAAAGGACTTGTTGGATTCATAAAACCAACAAATCGAGGATTTTTAATTAATTCATCTTCCCCTCCTACAATAATAGACGCCATGTTCATCATATCTTGGGAAGCTAATCTCCCTAAGCACCCAAGACCATAAGGTTTTTTTGTATTTTTTACCCATTGATAAATGCAATGAGCATGAATCGTTGTATATGATACATCGTTTGGCCAGACATCTATATGTGAGCACATAATGTTTTCTAAACTATCGACAATTTTAATCTGTTCAATAGTGTCAGCAAGAACTGTTTTTCTAACTCCATTTTTGTTCGAAGGATCGTAGATCTTGACTGGGGTTCCGATGGTTGCAAATTGTGTGGTGGTTGTGTTAACTTCAAAGTTAAAGGATCCATCTGGGCCATGCAGTTTAAACGAATTTGGAACCGTTTTCAACTTCTCCTTTACAAGTGATTCGGGGAACTTAACAAAATTTGTTATTTTGTCTACCTCTCCTCCGCCTTCTTTTAAAATGTCCCTTGCATCTTTTGCATCTACTTTTATTCCAACATCTGATAATAAAGTCATTGACGCAGAATGAACTGCTTCAAGTTCACCCTTTGTAAAAACTTCAATTTTTTTTAATTTCATACATGTTTCACCCCTCTTTCATTATACATTTAATTAATTCTACAGCTTCGATAGCATCATCAGCCCATCCATCAGCACCTATTTGTTCAGCCCAATCTTCTGAAGTAGGAGATCCCCCTACTATAACTTTATATTTGTCTCTTAAACCTCTTTTGTTAAGTTCTTCAATAACTTGCTTCTGAAAATCCATTGACATCGTTAACAGAGAGGACAAGCCTATAACATCTGCCTTAACTTCTTCTGCTTTAGCAATGAACTGATCGGCAGTTACTTCTACCCCCAAATTGTACACCTCAAAACCATTAGAGAATAGAAAGGAACCAACAAGATCTTTACCAATACTATGAACATCACTTTCTACGGTCCCTATTACCACTTTTCCCATCGTTTCTTTTTCTTCTCCAGCGGCTCTAATTGCAGGATCTAAGACTTCGTCAATAACGCCTTTTACCGTCTCAGCAGAACCAATTAATTCAGGGAGAAAAATGTCTTCATTTTCAAATTGATCTCCTACAAATTTCATGACATCTCCGATGATCTTTAATAGATCAGAAGCCGTAGCGTCATTATTTTTTAGAATTGATTGACAGTAATTCTTTAATCCTTCAGAATCCCATTCAACAACGAGTTCTTTAATTCTTTCTTTAATAGACACTTTATTCCCAGCTAATTTATTGTTTTTTTTGTATTGTGATATAATCATTTGAAAAAAAAGTTTTTCATATACCATTGGTTTATTAGTTTAAAATTACTCATTTTCTTGAATTTCGAGATTGAAAAAGAATGAAACTGAATAGACTTGAAGTATTAGATAAGGATGAAATTGAACTTATACATGGAGAATCGTTAAAACTTTTAGAAAAAATAGGAATTAAAGTAGAATCTGAAGAAGCGCGTGATCTTCTAAAGGAAAATGGGGCAGATGTTGATAACGCTACTTATGTTGTGAAATTTCCGGAAGAATTAATTGTTGAACAGCTTAAACATGTGCCGAGTAAATTTACTTTATGGGGCTCCGATGGATCCTTTAACTTTGAGGTAAATACTAAAAGCGTAAATTTCGCAACTGTGGGAACTCCCGTTAAGATCTACGATCCTTCGAACAAAAAGGGAGTTAAAAAAACAGTTCTAGCAGATACGATTAAACAAATTCGTATTGTAGATTCATTGAAAAATGTTATGTGCTCACATGTTGATGTATGGCCCAATGATATTCCGTATTTAGAGCTGCATTATCATACAATAAAAGCGTGGGCTACCAATAGTACTAAACCTTACGGATTAGGATGCTTAGGTCGCATAGCTTCCCAAGATATGATGAATCTCACATCTATAGTTGTAGGGGGAGATGAAGAACTTATAAAAAATCCAAGATTGATAGGCTTTTTTAATCCAGTTAGTCCGTTGGTTTTAAATAAGCTACAATTAAACGGTTTATTTGTGTTTGTTAAATATAAACAACCCACAATAATCGCTCCAGCTGCGAGTGCGGGCGCAACTGCTCCTGTAACTCTAGCGGGTTTACTCATACAATCAAACATGGAAACTTTGTCTTCTATAACACTTACTCAACTGATCAACCCAGGTTGTCCAGTATTTTATTCAACTATGAATGCTCCAATGGACCCACCAACGGGGAATGTTGCCTGGGGATCTATTGAAACGGGACTAATTACTATTGGTGCTGCGCAATTAGCTCGCTTTTATAACATTCCTTCGAGGGGACCTGGTTTAGTAACTGAATCCAAATGTTTCGATATTCAAAATGGGTTTGAAAGGTTTATGACGCTTTTTTGCTCCGCTAACGCGGGAATAAATTACATTACCTGTGCTGGTACTTATGAATCATCGTTAGCAGAAGCTTTAGAGTTACTGGTTATTGACGATGAACTAATCGATATCGTTAAACGAGGGTTTGATGGTATACGAGTTGATGAGGAAAGTATTGCTATTAATGAAATAACTAAAGTAGCATTAGAGAGTAAGAATTACTTAATGTTAAGACACACTGCCAAAAATACTCGAAAAGAGCTGTTTGTTCCAAAATTAGCTGACAGAGATCGTCGAGGTATTTGGCAGAGAAATGGGGCTAAAGACATAATAGATAGAGCGCGAGAAAAAGTAAATAAAATTCTTGAGACGCAAAAAGGTCCCGGAATTTCCGAAGAAATTGAGGTAAAATTTCAAGAATATTTCAAAATTATTTCTTCTCGAAGTTACGAAGATTTTCGAAAGGGTGAAGATATGGAGGATACTAATGTGCCTAAAATTGTAAATGGTTTGGAGGATTAAAAAATGTTTGATGAAAAGAGAAAAAAAACGCTAGATGAAAAAAATAAGGAATCGAGAGAGAAATGGGATAAATTACAATTTGATTCGCAACAAGGAAGAGCTGGCGAAGATCCTTATCCTACAGCTGTAGGAAGCTTAAGAATACCTCTTTATGCAACGAAATCGTACGCTTATTCTTCCTTAACAGAATTACTGAAAAATCATTACAATTACTCACGGACAGAAAATCCTACATTATATGCTCTTGATCAAAAACTTGCTACACTTCATGGTGGAGAAGCTGCAGTTTCTGTGGCGTCAGGAATGGCTGCTGTCCATTTAGCGTGCTCAAGCATAATACAACGTCGTGTAGAAAGATCAAGACCAAAAAAGATTAGAGCCTTATTACCTCAAAATAACCCTGAAAACATTCCAAATGTTGTTATCCATACCAATCAATATACCGGAGTTTATCGTCTTTTAACCAAAATTTATTCTCAATTTGGAGTTATGACAAAAATAGTTGATATGAGAGACCCTAAAGAGTTAAAGGATGCTATTGATGAAAGCACTAAATTAGTATTTGTAGAAACTCCATCTAATCCAAATTTAGATATTTTAGACATTCAAGGGTGTGCAGATTTGATCCATGAAGTAGGCGGTAAATGCGTTGTCGATAATACTTTTGCCTCTCCAGCATTACAAAAACCTATAAGTTTGGGAGCAGATTTAGTAGTTGAAAGCCTTACAAAATTTATTAATGGGCATGGAGACACCCTAGGTGGTGTGATAATTGGTCCAAAAAATGAATTGCAGAACATTAGATACTTTTGGTTAGAGACACAGGGAGCTGTGATGCATCCATATAGTGCTTGGTTGATATTAAGAGGTTGTAGAACGCTTAGCATTAGGATGGAGCGCCATTGCTCGAATGCATTGAAAGCAGCACGATTTCTTGAATCACATCCAAAAGTAGCTAAAGTGATATATCCTGGCTTAGAAACACACCCAAATCATGCATTAGCTAAAAAACAGATGACCAATTACGGAGGTATGATCGGATTTGAATTGGAGTCAATGGAGGAATGTTATAAATTTATTGATTTATTAAAGTTTATAAAAATTGGAGTTTCTTTAGGAGATACTACTTCACTAATCGAATATACATCAGTTATGACTGGAATAGATCTTGCTTCTTGGGAAAAACGCAGAATGAACATGTCAGACACTCATTTTAGATTTTCATTAGGTTTAGAAGACCCAAATGATATAATAAAGGATCTAGAACAAGCTCTTGAACAAATATAAAAAAAAAAGAATAATTTTATAAAGATTTTACTTTTCCCATTTTACTTTCGTGTAATTCTTTAAGTTTTTCCTTCATCTCTAATACCTTGTTCTTTTTAAAAGGATAGAAATA
>JAHQWP010000219.1 GCA_029856235.1 Promethearchaeia archaeon | reverse complement strand
CCATATATGTGATAGAGTACTGTTCTACGGGCACACTCATGAAAACTACGGTAAATCTCCTTTCGCTTATCATAAAGCGCACAAGAAGAGTAAATTAAAGGATTCCAAATGTATAATTTATTATCTGGATCCAACCATAATTTTTCGTCTTTTAATACGAGCTTGAAATCTTCTACATTTATGATATCATCAAGATCCTGTTTGTTCAACATAACAATCACAGGAATTTCTTTGATTAATCGATTTCTTGCCATGTTCTTTAATTCCAACAAGGATTCAACGTTATCTTCTAAAAATTTAGTTTGAGAATCTATAACCAAAATAACCGCGTCAGTTTGATCATCAGTCTTAGCAAAAATCTTTCTTCTCAAAGGAGAGAATCCTTTTTGACCAGCAACGGTATAAACTCTATAAAAAACCTTTTTTTGCTTGGTAGACTGAAAAAGACCACGATCAAAATATAAAGTGGCACCACTATCCTTTTCAATTATTTGAAGTTCACCAATCGGAATAATATCTTTTTTACTTTCTTTAGTTATTTTATATAAAGTCTTTAGAATGGTAGTTTTTCCAGAACCTCCCATACCCCAATACACAATCTTCAAATAAACTTTCCCATCTCTATATAAGACCATTGTATATACTCCGAAAAAATATAATGTACTATTGATTTTTGCTTATTCGTGCTTTCTTATAATATTTACTAATGTACTCCATAAATTAAATGTATTTATGTAGGTTCTATTTATTTATATAATCAATAAATCTTATAATCACTAATAATTATATTAAATTAATCTCTCATAGAAATTGAAGTATTCCAATTATAAATAAATATTATTTAAAAAATGGACGATCACACCGAACAGGATTGGAATTGGGAATTTTACGAGGAACTCGTAGAAGATGTCAATGAAAATAAGAATATCATCCAGTGTATTGCGTGTGGAAAGTGCGTGGGCGATTGTCCTGCTTCAAAAGTATCTAACTTTAATAGCAGAAAAATAATAAAAAAGGTTCTTCGCGGAGATAAAAGCGTTTTAAAAGATTCTGATATCTGGTATTGCTATTTATGCGAGCGATGTAAGCGAGTTTGTCCTAAAGAGAACATCAATATACCCATGCTTATTATTAACCTAAGAAACGAGGCTTTTAAGAAAGGCTATGGTCCTCGTTATAGTGACTTAAGTAAATATGTCGAGATGTCAGAGAGATTCCTAACTCGGGGAATAGTACTAGATGAACCGTTAGGAGAAAATTTACCACAGGAGCGAATCGACGAATTAAACGCGATTTGCGACTTTGCTCGAATAAAATATGTATTTAAAGCAAGTAAAGAGAATCACAAATCAAAAAGACAAAAATCTAAAGGAAAACGATGAATATTAATAATTTAGCATTAGATTTACATGAAATTGAAGAGGAATACCCTGATAATCCTTTAGATTATTTCAAAGAAAAAAAATTATGTTTGTTCAAAGCATGTTTAGAAAAGTATTTCCCAGGAGTAAGGTGGGGATTTCAAGACCTATTAGAAGAACTTCAGTTAGAATCAAGTACGTGTCTTAATCAATCATGCTGCAGCGGTACTTTTTTTCAGAGAAATCTTATCACCAGAGCTCAATTTTCTGCAATTAATGAAAGAAACCTTAGCGAAATGAATCAACAAGCAGATATCACCTTTTTTAGTTGTAACGGATGCTACAATTCTCTTCTTAGAGGAAGAGATTTTTTAAAAAACCCTGAAGTAAGAGTGAAAACTCAAGAAATTTTAAATTCAATCAGTAAAAAAACTGATGGAGAAAGATACCCCGGAATATACAAAATTTTAGAAAATCCTAAGCTAAGACTGGTTCACGAATTAGACTTCTTACATCTAATACGGAACGACGTTCTTAACACTTTAAAGTTCGACCTAAGAGGCCTTAAAGTTGCTGTTCATTACGGTTGCCATTACTTAAATCTATCCAGGGATAAAAAAACGTTAGATAGCTATTTGGGAAGTAAAAATAAACTTGAAGACCTTATCGAACTTTTTGGAGGAATACCTGTTGACTACCAAGAAAGAGAAAGCTGTTGCGGATGGGGCGCTAGCCAACTATTAATAAATCCTCGAGAAGCTCTTAAAATTACTTATAACAAGTTGAAAAGCGCTGAAAACGTTGGTGCGGACTTTTTATTGATGCCTTGCCCAACTTGTCTCTATACTTTAAGTAAACCAGAGTACAGAGATAATATAGAGAAGTGGTTCGGGGAAAAGCTAGAAATTCCAACGATTCATCTTAACGAATTAATCTCTATTCTACGAGGTTGCGAAGAAGAACGCTGTATTTCTTTAACGAGAAAAACTCCTCGTCTTGAGGAAATTTTTGAAATTATTACTCAACTATAGTCATAGAGAAAAAATCCATGTAATAATACTCACATTTCTTCAATTGCATACCGTGGACACGAATTTAAACATAACAAGCATCCAATACATTTCTCATAGGCGAACTCTAATTTGAAATCTTCATTGAAATACAACGCTTCGGTAGGGCATAATGAAATGCAAGCTCCGCAATCTATACAGCTATCTAATACTATCACGCGTCCTTTCTTGTTCACTATTACGTCATTTTTTTTCAAAGATTCCGTAATCGTTTTAATTTTGTCCTCAGGAACATCTAATAGTAAGTTTACTCCACTTGAATCGGTTGAAAACTTTAAAATGTTGAAGGTAATATCGTATTTTAAAATTTCATTGATAATCTTAGAATAGTTATTAATATCTCTGATAATCCCAAATGGTAGAGTACAGTTTATTATAGTCATTTCACATCAATTCCTCCGATGTAATTATTCCTAGCACTTTTTTCTGATCGTCTACTACAGGCAAGGCGGATATTTCGTTAGTTTTCATTTTTCTTGCTGCAACATCAATCGGATCGTTATCTGAAGCGGTAATGACGCGTGTTGTAATAATATCCTCTAATCTATGCTTATCGTCAGCAATTGCTTTTGTAATATCAAAACTTGTTACAATTCCCCTTAGCTTGTTTTCTTGGTCAATAATTACAATGTGATTTACATTATTTCTTACGATTTTTTCGGCTACAACCTTAATGTCGCAATCATCGTAGCAGATTTCCGCTTTTTTCTTTAAATCTTTTACAAATTTTAATTCCGATGTTATTTTCATTGGTTTGAACTTTCTATCCGTTGATAAAGTTTCAGCTGGCGGATTTAAGAAAAATTTGCTTTCTTGGATCCACTTCTTTAGGGTTTCAGCGATCTTTTTTGCGTGATAAAATGACGACATAGGAGAACACTTTACCACTTTATCGTTCAGTTCAATAAAGCCACTTTTCATCTCCTCGTAACTTACTTGCTTAAGTGTGGGGCGATCTCGCCTTGGAACACCATAATCGACTACATCCGTTATGAGATCCGCGTCTGATATAGCCGTTTTTTTTGCTAATCCCTCGTTTAAAATGGGGATAGCTGTTCCTAAACCTACGAAAAGAGATGTACCATATTTCTCGAAACTTACACCCCTTAGGTATTCTGGCGTCATTTGCTTCAAATCTCCTTTAACAAAAAGAGTTCCAAATCTACTTTCCGGGCTGTGCTGAGTACCTTCTCCGATGACGTACCCTATTCCTCCTCCAAGAAAAATCCTGGTTCCAATACCTATGGTTTCATAGTCAGGATCGTTACTTAAAGGACTCAACGCACCTGCTCCCGCAAAATGAGCGTTCCCAAATTTTGGTAATAATTTACCCATGTATGTATACAATGTTTTGTCTGAGCTATTCACAGCACATACATATCTTTGGTATGCGTTCCTTGGATTTAATAAAATTGCCTGATTAATTTCGTTAATAGTAAATTTTGTGTCCACTTCTGCCAAAGGATAGCAGTCTGTCGTGTACGAATTCCCTCGTAATCTAATTTCCTTTCCAGCAACAAGATCTTCGATTACATGACCCCCCCCGTATTCAAATGGTCGTATGTCTGCCATCCTGGTGCAACCAATATAACAATCTACTGCTGCGTTCCCATGATATGCGTGAACATCGTTTAGCCATAGATGTTCGAATTTAATCGGAGGGTCTGAGTGCCCAAAATTTAGAAATGCGCCGCTGGAACACATAGGGCCAAAAGTCCCTGTGGTTACTACGTCAATTTCTTCAGCCGCAACTTTAATCCCTTTATCCTCGACGATTTTTATCATTTCTTCTGCTGTAACAACGATAGCAGTGCCACCTTTAATCTTCTCGTTGATTTCCGCATATGTTTTAGTCATTTTTTCACCTTTTTAATAAGTAAAAATTCTTTATTTGCTGTTCTGTATACCACTAAGCGATAAAAATTGGTTTAATATTTATATTTAATGAGTCTATTTAATATTTCTGAATAAAAATATGTATAAGAAGCATATTTTATGATTTTCCAGTATAATTTGGATAGATTACAAATTTCCGAAGTTACTTAGTTTAACTAATCGAGAAAAATCCATAGCACTAAATTATGTAAAGGCAAATAACTCAAAATATTTTATACAAAAATGTAGCTCCTCGTACAAAATATCACAAAAAAGTATAATTGTTCGAGATTTCTATACAAAAACGTAACTATTATGCCAGATTCTTACATAATTGTAAAATAAACTCGGGTTTATAATTAATAACTATAATGTTTAAATTCAGTTAGACAAAGCTGTAGAAAAAAACGGAAATCTATAAATAACAAAGAAATAAACATATAACCTATATAAAATGTCATTAGCAAAAAGGGATTGTGTTCCGATTTTTGAAAAAGGCATTTTTGAAATCTAAAAAAAATTTTTGAAATACAAAAATAAAACAAATTGGAGACAAAAAATAATGAAAAATAAAACTTTATCAATTACTATAATTCTGCTACTCCTACTAAACGTTTCTGGCATACTTTTCATAACTCTTGCTAAACCAGCAGGTGCTAGCACTGATTTTTTAACCACATTTCCACGTAATAGTATGGCTCCTGATGGCTTAGACCCAATGGATGCAACCCCTGAGATGTTGGGTGAAGATGAAGTTGCGATTCGAAAATTTGCTGCGGAAGTAGGTTCTGCAGTTGCGACTGGCGCATCTCCGGTAGGAGAAGCAGCAACAGTTGGTGATGAATATACCATGACTGTGTCTGATAGTTATTTGAATGTTGATTACGATGAGACTTTTGTAGTTCTTATGGATGGAACTCACGGAATTATCCTTATCGAGAAGGCAGCATACGATGCTTACGATTCTGCAACTGACGAATATGTCTTTCCAAATCCTAATGGTTGTTGGCGTACTGAAGATCGTATCTCAACCGATCAATTAACTTACATGCTGGATCAGTTCGATAGTAATATTTATCCTACTGATACTGCAATCTATGGCGAACCGTTACCTCGTGGTGATGAGGGTCAGAAAGTATGGATATTAATTCATAACATCCGTGGTGACTCGTATTACGATTGTACTGTGACTAGTTATATCGCTGGTTATTTCTCAGCAAGTGAAGATTCGGAGAACAACAAAAATATGTTTCATATGGATACATATGATTGGGCTAACCGGGTTGGAGCTGATGCAGACCGTCCTTATCTCTATGAAGGCACATTTGCTCACGAGTTCCAACACTTAATCCACTTCGATCAAGACCCCGATGAACCATCTTGGGTAGACGAAGGATGTGCGGATATGGCTTCATTTTTATGCGGATACGGTCATTCTGAGAGTCACGTTGCCTACTATATGGTATATCATCCTTTTACCGCCCTTACATTCTGGGGAAATGCTTTAGAAGACTACGGTGCTAGTTATATGTTCCAACTCTATTTATACGAAAAGTTTGGCGGAGCTGCATTCACCAGCGCTTTGGTCCAGGAACAAGCTAACGGTATTGAAGGAATCGAGAATACGTTAGCCACTTTAGGATATAGCGAAACGTTTGACGAAATCTTTGACGCGTGGACAGTTGCAAATTATATTGACGACACGAGAAAAGCTGGAGGCAAATATGGATATGAAACTCTAGATATTGGATCAACAGATTCATGGGGTTATACTATCCCATATGTTTTAGAAAACTTTTGGTGGGGGCCACCTATCGATTTCTCATTTGGGATCTCATCTGATTTCTATGGTGATCCACAACCATATGTTGCTCAGTACTACACGTTTAACAATAAAAAAGCAGCTACTGTGGCGATTGACGGTAGTGATTTTGCTGGAACGACCGCCTATGGTGGAACGTACGAGTGGTATTCTGACGCAGAAGCTTGGGCGTGGCGCAGTTTCTACCAATCTTTCGATATCCCTGTTGGTGGGGCAACCCTTGATTTCATGACCTATTTTGAAATAGAAGGTGATTGGGATTATGGTTATGTCGAAGTATATGATCAAAATACTGGAGAATGGTATACATTAGACGCTGCAGGTACCGTAAATACTGTAGCTCATGGTCAAGACAATCCAAATACCCCTGATGGTCGTGAACCTACTGATTACGAAGCGGCTGGACGATGGCACGCTTTTACTGGAAATAGTGGAGATTGGATTCCTGTTTCTATGGATCTTACTCCTTTTGCTGGGCACGCTATCGATCTCTACTTTACCACTTGGCAAGATGGCGCATTTACCTTGCAAATGATGTATGTAGACGATATCTCAATTCCAGAAATTGGATTTATTGACGATGTAGAAGCTGGCGAAGCCGGTTGGACTGCTGCTGGATGGTATGTCACCGATGGTATTTTAGATAATGGCTTTGGAGTAACAGTTATTGACACAAAAGGGGTTGATACCGCACGCTATCCACTACCACCTACTAACAATGCTATGACTCTTCATAGTATCCATAGTATGTTTGGCGATCTTGAAATGCAGTATGGCACAATGGCGGTTTCTGCAACTCCCATCAAATCTGGAAGAGTTAAAGTAGCTATCGTAGCGAACCACGCTAACCACATTTTACCATCAGCTTACGAACTTTATGTAGTGTACTAAAATCTAAAATAATTACCCTTTTTTTTTTATTCTTTTAAACACTTAATCTTTAAATTCCTACAATAAACTAACTACAATAAAGAAAACGGAACATATTTTACTTAGATTTCAATAAGTTTTAAATTTTAAAAACATCTTTCAATATATGGAGGATTATTCTAAATCCCAAGGGAGTCCAAAAAAGAAAGTAATTGCAAACATATTATTAATATTAACCACACTTTTGTGGGGTACATCTTTCATATTAACTAAAAATCTCACTCAAGAAGTTCCCATTTTTTTATATCTTGGCATAAGGTTTTCAATCGCGATTATCGGATTTATTCCCTATTTGATACGCATAAAAAGATTGAATAAGAAAATTCTACTATATGGAACTTTGACGGGATTACTATTTTATGCTGTCATGGTTTTCCAAACTCTCGGGATTCAAACAACTACAGCTGGTAAGGCGGCCTTTATTACGGGATTAAGTACTATTATGGTGCCTTTTATCACATGGTTAGGTTTTAGGAAAGCCATCAAGAAGAGAGTATGGCTCGCCGTAATCGTATCTATAAGTGGCATGGTGTTCCTGTTATTAGAAGGAGAATCAAATATCATAATTGGAGATTTTTTAGTCCTTATATGTGCTGTGTTATATGGCCTTTTTATCGTATTAAACGATAAATACGTTCGAACAGTAGAAGTATATTTATACTCCATAGTTCAATTAATCGTAATTAGTGTTCTTAGTTTCGGGGGCTCGTTTTTGCTTAATGAAACGTACGATCTATTGAATGTGAGTTTGCCCTTTTGGTTAATATTTATTTATATGGGTTTAGTGCTTACCACTGGAACCTTTATTTTTCAAAATTGGAGCCAACAACACCAGGGGCCAACTCAAACGGCAATCATTTTTACTTTGGAACCCGTTTTTGCGGTATTCTTTGCGTCCTTCATCATTGGTGATGAAACTATGACTTGGTTGGGTTGGTTAGGTTGTGCCTTAATTTTTATTGCTATATTGATTACAGTTATAAAAAACTCTGATAACAATAATGTTAGAAAAGAGTAGTGAATGTATAATTTAATAGAACTTAGAATAAAATCCCATAATCCGAATTTTCGGTAAATTTTTTTGTTATTTTCTTTTAAAATAAATTTATTAACCCTTACCCTATTAGTTTAACAAGATTACAATTTGTAATTTTTTTGTGTAAGAATATATAGTGTAGAAATTTGAGGTTCTTTCAAAGTTCTAATGTGGAGACGAGAGTGAATAATAGTGAAACTAGTTACTGAAAATTTAAGGGTTTGCGAAAAGTGCGGAAATGTTATGGTAAATAGAATCCTTAGGAGAAACTCTAATGGTGACTCAGCCAAGTTAGAAAAAATACTTCAGTGTATAGTATGTAGACATTGGGTCTTACTTGACTAATCCTACTTTTAATCCAATATCTACTATTTAAAACAACTCGAATTTTCTTAAAGATTATCTGAGGACGTGATAAATAGAAGTTTTAAATATTAATTAAACGAACATTGATTATGAACGATAGTATTGAATTATCAAAAGAACACGTTCCAGTCAAAATCAAATTAAATTATAGTGGTGGACGTTTAGCGAGTGACTTGTTAAACGGATTAGTATTTGGTAATCTTACTTTCTTTTACCAAGTCAAACTTGGTGCTGATCCTGGCTTATTAGCGATTGGTTGGTTAATTTTTGCGATTTGGAATACCGTAAACGATCCAATTGTGTCCTATTTTGTTGATAATACAAGAACGAAGATCGGCCGGAGAATCCCTTATATTCGTTACGGTTCAATTTTCTATGGTTTAGTGTTCATCTTTTGTTGGTTTCCGATATCGCCTTTAGATAACGAAATTGGTCTTTTTATTAACTTTCTGGCAGCACTGTTCCTACTTGATACAATGTTTACTATTGTAGGAGTATGCTTTTTTTCGCTCCCTAATGAAATTGCCGTAACTGCTAAACAGCGAGCTAGCCTAGGTGTCTATAGTGCAGTTGTAGGATTTATTAATTTAGTTCTTGGTTTAGTAATACCGATAATCTTACTTACAGGACAAGAGGGAATTCATCCATTGTTTGCTCCAGCGATAATAATTATTGGTTTAGTGTGTTCTTTAATTTTATTTGTAACATCCTTTGGGATAAAAGAAAACATGTTTGCTCAACTCCAAGAGCACGAAGGTTTTATAGAGGGATTGAGATTAACGTTAAAAAATATACCTTTCTGGTTATTAATGATCCCAGCTTTTCTACTTGGAATTATTTTGCCAATCTTTTCGACAGGAATTCTTTATTATATCGAATATAATATCGCTGGACAAAATCCGATCTTTGTCTTATTGGGAATAATAATCGGGATCGTTTTGGGTATGGTTTTAAACCTAAAGAAAATTGCCATTTGGCAACCAAAGAAGACAATGACTATAAATGTGTTGTTGACTGCAGCAGGATTTACTATATTGTTCTTTATTGGAGGTAACGCTATCTTAGCAGCAATAGTCTTTTTAATCATAGGAATTGGATATGCGGGAGGTATGGTTGCAAATCCTGTGCTAATGGGAGATGCGATCGATAACGACGAGCTCATCACTGGAAAGCGTAGGGAGGCAATCTATGGAGGTGTAAACGCAATCGTTACAAAACCCGCCATCTCCATCGCTAATTTTATATACCTCGAAGTTATTGTTGCTTTTGGGTTTAAAGCTCCTGAAGGTGTTAGCCAACCACAAACAGACATAGCGTTAATCGGGCTATTATTTGCATTTTGTATTATCCCGGCTCTATTTTTAGCTTTAACAGCTTTAGGATTAAGATGGTATCCCTTGGATGGGCCAGAATGGTTAGAAAAGAAAAGGCATATTATGGAACTCCACAAAAAGAAGGAAGAAGAGTTTATTCAATCTTTATCTGAAAAAAAGCCAAAAAACTCAACTTAAATTTTTTTTTCTTGCTTTTAGTTGAAAAGATTCCTCGTTTTCAGTATTGAAATATGTGGAAAGAATAAGAATCAAATTTAGTTTTGAAAATCACTTCCCGCTATATTAAAGAAAAGAAAAGAAGGGAAAGACATATTCGAGCAAAATGTTAATAAACAGGGAGAGAATTAAACTCAACGAGTTTAATAGAGGGCGAAATCCAATGTTAGCTCAAATTATCTCGTTAAATTTCCCTTCTAAATATTATATGTATTTGTATATTTTAAAATAATCGCTTTATAAAATAAAGGTGTACTATTATCGGTAACGAATTTCATAAAAAATTCAAAATCTTAATTTTTGAACCGTCTTCTGCTGCGATTATTGTTTTAATATTAGTTTCGTCTTGTAATTTTGCGAGTTGGCTTGGAACATAATTTTTTGGAGAAAAACTACTATCCATGTAGCTTCCAAAATGAGTGATTAGCAGACCTTTTAGTTGAGGAGTAATTTTATTTAAATATGGGATAACCTCGTCCGTGCAAACATGCCTACGACATGTTATTGAATCTGGTCTGAGTAAATTCAGCACCAAAATATCTACTCCGGAAAGCTGTTCAGAAAAACCCTCAAAAACCTTGGTATCGCTGGTAAAAGCTATTGAGTAGTTTTCTAATTTAAATATGACGCCAAAACCTTCGATTTGAGAGTGTATAACTTTAGTACCAATTATTTCTGTTCCCTCGAAATTATAGGCATCGCCACTTTTGAAAAGAACAATAGTTTCAAGCATGTTTTGGTGGTATTTTGGAACAAAATCCAATACTTCTTCCGTCGTTATTAAAGTACCTTTTTTAAAATAGTTATAATTTCTATCGTGAAGTTGCTCTCGGGAAGCTTCGATAATCGCGCATAAGTCATTGAAATGGTCGATATGCATATGTGTTACTATGAATAAATTTGTCTTAGTAGGATCTTCATTGTATTGATTAATTCTTACAATTGCGCCTGGTCCTGGATCAATGTGGGCCTGATTTTCCTTGAATTTAAATAAAATGCCCCCCGTTGCCCTATATTGCGTTCTGATGTGATGTCGTCCACCTCCAGAACCTAAAATTACTAATTCGTCATCCATAATTTAATTCTATAAGACTGAGTGAATAAACAAAATTAAAGGTTAATATTTACTCTTTTCCATTAATTTTTCTACAATTAGATCGAATACAAGCTCAATATTAGTTCCCGATTTCGACGATGTCTTTACATAATCGATCATATTAAACGCATTCTTTATGCTTTGAGCTGATTCATCGTCTACAGCAATAAAATCTTCCAAATCTAGCTTTGTTCCGACGAGTAGTATTGGGAGATCGAAATCGTGCATTCTAACTATATTTACCCAATTTAAAATATTATCTATTTTAGGCATTCTTGTAAGATCAAAAAGCAATAACGCTCCTTTAGCACCCATAATAAAGCTTTCTAGTAAGTGCCTAAAGCGTTCTTGTCCCCCTAAATCCCAGATTTGGAGCGTACAACTCCCTATATTTTCGTAAACTACTTGTTTAATGAAAAAGTCGACACCAACTGTTGCTATACTGGACTCGTCGAATGTACCATCCACATATTTTCGAAGCAGAGTGGTTTTACCGACAGCGCCATCACCGCCTACAAGTATTTTAAAAACGAAGTTTCTCATTTTTCATCGGGTAAAAACAATGTTAAAACATAACCTTAATATAATAAATAATAAGAATTAGTCCTTTTATTTTATTAGATTCGATCTAAAATTAATCAAGATTTCAATTCAATATCTAAAATTTCATCAATTTGGTTCAAAATACGTGTTAAATTTTCGTTTAGGATTTTCTGTATTTTGATTTTAGAAATATTCTTACTAGTTCTTTCAAGCATATCAAAAGTAAGAGATTTTGACAATTTATGAGCTTCTTTAGCCAAATTGGCTAACTTTAAATGATATTTGTTAGTTTCATCAAATATTTTTATAGGAATTTCAAAGGGAATTTTAAAGATATGTCTAGAGCTCTTTTTTATTTGAACTTGATCAGTCAATAACGGTGAGTTTAGGATTGCTGATAAGTAATACGCTTCGTTAACATTATCAGTTGAGAAAAAGCTTAAATCTCCTGTTACAAGGAAATCCCCTTGAACAACAGCGGAATTTACCACCGATCCCGAGTTATTATATACTACTTTAATTCTAGATTTTTGTCTGTTATTTATTAATTTAGACCACCTGTTTAGGTTATCCATTAAACTGTTATTTTTTGTAGACTCTTTTTTATAATTTAAGTAGATTTTATTTATCTTATCGTAGAAATTCTTAGCGTTTTTCTTTAGTGTATGATATTCAAAAAGTAAATTTTCTCTTTTTAATGGTAAAAAGACATCGTAGTAGTCATACACATAAAATTTGACCAATTCCGTACTCTTGATAACTTTAAAGAGATATTCTTTCTCAATTGTCTCGTTCACAAATACTTTCCTACTCCAAGGTTCTTTTGCTTTCTTGAAAATTCTATCATCGGGGTCAATTTTTACAAGAGAATTATCAATCTCTCTATATTTTACAAATATTAAATTTCGTGGATTTAAATCAGCCCCCTTATGGAATAATTTCTTATATTTACTTGTTTCGATTGGTACGAGTTCCTCATATTTGTTTTTGGTAATCAATTTATTAGTATAAGTCTTATTTGCTATATTTTCTATGTTGTAGGGTACCATAGTTTCAGTTTTTTTTTGAATTAAATTTACGGAGTCAAAATATTTCAATTGTGTGCCATTTTTCTCCAATGAAAAGAGATGCAGAGGAATTTTTAAATTAAAATTCTGATTTTTGCTAGTCGATTTCTGAGCAAATATACAAATAAAATCGATGTTAAAGATACCAGTAATTTCAGGTGTGAACTTCCATAATTTAACATTATTGAAGCCTTTAAAATTGCGAAAACGAGCTGCGTGAGATCCATTTATTACACCTTGAGTGATAACAAAAAATATTTTTGCATTGTTTTTCATGTGTGTTATTTTGGCTTTATAGAAAAACAGCGATGCTATCTCTATGTTCAGCACATTTTTAGGAAGCGGTTTAATCTCGAGGTACTCAGATAAATTTTTTATTTTTTCTTGGTATTCCAGAGAATCGATATCTCTTAAAGTAAACCAAGGGGGATTCCCGATTATTAAATCAAAATCTCTCTTAACTTCTTCTT
>JAHQWP010000217.1 GCA_029856235.1 Promethearchaeia archaeon | reverse complement strand
GTAGAAACTAAAGTTGAAGAAAAGGAACCCGATGAGGACGAAGAAGAGGACGAAGAAGAGGACGAAGAAGTTGGCATTGGAGGATTATTTGGATAAAAAATAAGGTTTTTTTAAAAATACCAATTAAAATTACAATTATAATGATAAATAAATAAAAAAGAGGTTAGAAATTATGGAAAGTATTTACGCTGCCTTATTGTTACATAAAGCTGGAGGAAAAATTAACGAAACGAACGTAGAAAAAGTATTAACTGCCGCGGGTGCGAAAGTCGATAAAGATCAAATCGTTAAATTAATTGCTGGATTGAAAAGCACAGACATTGAGGATATAATCAAATCTGCTAGCGCTGCATCCGTTGTTGCTGCTCCAGCTGAGGGAGCTGTTAAGAAAAAGGAAGAAAAGAAGAAAAAAGAAGAGGAACCCGAAGAAGAGGAGCCAACAGGCATTGGGAGTCTCTTTTAAATTCTGAGAATCAATTTAATATAGCACAAAATTGAGTAAGAGTTTAGTCAAAATTAATTAAAATTTTTTTATTTTATTTTTTTCTATTATTTTTATTTTCGGCGATTTAGATTTGCTAAAAATTCAGAAATCTACAAAAATAAACTGGATAAATCAAAAAGTTTTTTTAAAATTCCATTTTTTTTAAGTTAACTTTCTCAATTGAGAAATTTTTAATTAAACTAAAAGAGATATTTCTCGTTAAAGATTTTAGACTGATGTACCATGACTGGAAGATTCCTCAAATTCTTCTCTCCGTTTGTAAGGATAATGCCTGAAATTAAGCAACCGCAAAGAGAAGTACAATTCAAAGAAAAGTTACTATGGACAGTAGTGGTATTAATTGTCTATTTGATAATGTCAAACATTCCTCTATACGGAGTAACTTCTGCAGACACGACAGATTATTACTATTGGCTACGAGTTATTCTCGCAAGCCAAAAAGGAACGTTAACAGAACTAGGGATTGGTCCAATAGTAACCGCTGGCCTCATTATGCAATTACTTCTTGGGTCTAAAATTATTAAAGTCGATATGAGCGATCCATACGATAGATCAATGTTTAGTGGCGCCCAAAAAGTATTCGCGATGTTTTTAACCGTCCTTAACATTGGAGCTTACTTAGCTGGAGGAGCTTTTGGAGAGTTAACTATTGCAAATGCGACATTCGTATTTTTACAATTGCTCTTTGCAGGAGTCATAATCATCTTACTAGACGAAATTTTACAAAAAGGGTGGGGTATTGGAAGTGGAGTATCTTTATTTATCGCTACAGGCGTAGCAGGACAAATTGTTTGGAACTTATTTAGTTTTATTGAAGCTGATGATGGGGTTGCTAGAGGAGTTGTTATAGGATTTATTCAAGCTTTGGGTGATCCTACCTATGATATTAGTCAATTTTTCTTTAGAGCTAACAGATTACCTTCCATTTTTGGAGGACTTACCACCTTAGCAATCTTTTTAGTTGTCATTTGGTTTGAATCCACGAGGATCGAAATTCCTCTTGCGTACAAGGGCTATCGAGGTTTTAAGGGGAAATATCCTATGAAGCTACTGTATGTTTCAAATATACCCGTAATTCTCGTAAACGCATTATATGCAAATTTCCTATTTTTTGGGCAGATACTAGCCGGACCTACTTCTGGTTTAAGAGGACAGGGATTTGATTTTCTGATAAATCTGATCGGCCGTTTCGACTATGTGGACGCTGGAGGCACAACAGGTAATTATTTGGTTCCGAACTATGGCTTGCTTTATTATCTTACTCCGCCTCAAGGGCTCGAGCAATTATTAGCTGATCCATTGAGGGCTATAATATATCTCATATTCTTTATATTTCTTTGTGTGATGCTCGGCCGTGTATGGGTTGATGTCTCAGGCTTAGCCCCTCGTGATATAGCTCAGCAGATAATAGATTCGGGGATGCAGATTCCTGGTTTTCGTAGTTCAGATAAAATTATTGAGAGAATTTTGAAGCGTTACATTCCAACGCTGGTGATTATAAACGGAATTATAATTGCAGTAATGAGTTTCTTCGCCGACTCTTTGGGTGCATTGACTTCAGGTACGGGGCTTCTAATAGCTATAGGAATTGTGCATCAATATTCAGAGTCACTCGCGAAAGAAATGGCGGCCATGCAGTATCCAGGCATGCGGTCTTTCTTGGGTATGGATTAATCTCAAATTATAATCATATTCCATTAGAAATTTTTATCTGAAAAGTTTAATAAATTATCAAGATTATCTCAATATAATTATGCTTTTGTTACTATTACAAGAATCAAATCCTTTTGTACAATGGCTAAGCTTTCCTCCGGGATCCATGATTTTTATATTATTATTAGCTATTGTAACAGCATTAATAAGTACGGGTTTAACCAAATGGTTAGTTGATACGGACGAGATAAATAGAAAACAGGTTATAAAAAAAGCACACGATGAAGAAAAAGAGAAGATTATTGAAATTGCTGAAACTGACCCAGAAAGGTATAGAAAGTTAAGAAAGAGATGGGAACGGCTGGATACTATGATAAAACAATCGCAACAAAAGTTAGCGTTGAAGCGTATGTTACCTAGTTGCATAACCTTTGTTCCAATGATAATTATTTTTTCCGTTGTAAGAGGGTTTTTCGGCACAGCAAATCCAGTTGCGTTATCGCCAATGAACGCAAACGACGTACCATTAATAGGTTCTATGATGGCAGGTATAACTGGCCCTGGAGCTCAATGGATTCTTCTTGTATATGGAACTCCTAGGGCGATTGGAATCGGCGCAGGTTGGATAAATTTTACAGCTTGGTATTTCCTATGTAGTTTTGGAATAAACACCCTTATACAAAGATTATTGAAGTTGCAAACTCAAGCACAAGGAGGGATGGAACAAATGATGGGTGGTAGTAAGGCTAAATCTTTAGAATTTCCGGATGTTTAACCAATATTCTATATGCTCTAATTAAAACGCAGACAGAGGGATTCGAACCCTCGAGTGTTCTCACACACTGGTTATCTGGTTAAAGTTACCGTTCCAGACCAGCGCCGTACCGCTTGGCTATATCTGCAAAAAAAAAATGTGCTAACGACGCTATATAGCGACGCTCAGCTATCAATTCAAAGATGTTTCTTTGTAAATAAAAAATTACATTGTAGGAATGGAAACGGTTTCTTTTAGTTTCTTTTCTAATTTAGCTTTTTTAACTGCAGCTTCAATATCGCTATGTGAGGCTCCTTTTTTGATTTCAATCGTTTCGGTTATAGGCTCAAGATGTTTATAATTAGCCCTTCTTCTTCGAACATTCAAACCATCTATCAAAATGTAATTTTTATCGATGATATCAACGACAACGCAGTATTTTCCTGCTTCCCTTCCGGTTGTTTTAACGCAAACGCGTCCTATGTCATATACACTCATTTAATTTGTCACCAAATTATTCTAGATCATCTATCGTTACTAAATTTTATGATTTTCAGAAAAGATAGACCTTTTTTAGTATATTAAGGAATAATTTTAATAATAAATTTTTTATGATTTTTATTGAAATGATTAACTAAATTTCGTCTAACTCTTTTAGGATTTTATCTACTATTTCTTCAATTGTTAAATGCTCTGTGTCAATAATTAAATCAAAAAATTCTATAGTGGATTCTTTATCACTTAAGTCAATATTATATAGCTTTTTGAATCGTTCTAACTCAGATTTTTCCCTTATAGTTGTTTCTTTTAATTTTTCTCCATATGACGATTCATCTCTCGCTGCCATTCTTTTTACGCGTTCTTCTAACGAACAGGTTAATTGAATTTTAAAGTTTGCTATGGATTTAAGTATGTGTCCACTTAATTGACTATCAATAATAATACTACCTTTCTTTGCCATTTCAACGACTTTATTATCTAAATTTTTATCGACATCAGGATGTTTCTCAACAAATCTCGTATATTCTTCTAACGACATATTGCTTTCTTTCGCAAGATCTCGAAACGCTTGACCTGTTGAGTAATAGAGGATGCCCAGTTTATCTGCTAATAATTTGGCAATAGTAGACTTTCCCGTGCCATGAAATCCAGATATAGTGATTATCATTTTACGCATCTCAAAACTGAATTTAGTTAATATATGAAATTATAGATTATTTAATTTTATCGATATTTTTAAAAACAATCAATCTGTAGGATGCCAAATAGCTTCTTTCAGAATTGTTTGTAAACAATTAGCGCAATACCTTCCGCTTTCAGGGCGATTTGCTCTCCTTGAAACTCGGTTTGTTTTTTTAAATTGTGAAGGCCTTAATTGTGGAATAGCTTGTAGTGGTTTTTTACATATAGCACATTGAGCCTTACTAGGCTTATTTCTCCAATAGTGAGTAACGTTGATGTTTCCAGGAGTTTTTAGCTTTTTACGGGCTTGAGCTTTAGATCTTAAACCAGGTCTTGGCAATTAGATTACCTTAAGTACTTTTATTAGTAATGTTCGATATTTTAACTGATATGGTGTTAAAGTATGAAAACTTAATTAATTTTATCATTTTTACTCAATTTAAAGATTTAATTTCTCGTTAAAATCTTTAAACACTTCGTATAAATCGTCCGCTACTGAATCTCTAAACTTTTTATGACTAACGATTTCCTCTCCATTTTTTAAAAATTCTTGATAAATTTTTGAAAGTTTTATTTTACTTAATTCTAAACCAGGAAACCTATCGAAATTTTTCTTCAAATCTTTAATAAGGTCAAATATGATCTCGTTATTATCGAAACTCTCTAATTTCAAAGCGTCCATCAAAGTTATGAATGAGGAAGTGATTTCAGAAGTAAGCCTTGGAATTTCAAGAATGGAAGAACTTGTTGATTTTGAAAATTGGTTAGGCGAAAAATTAAGCGAAGAGATTTTATTAATGATATCGATAGCCTTGTAATAATCGTCTGTAATATTCATTTTAGCTAAAAATTTTGATAGTTCTAAACTATTCTTATTTAAAGATAAGTTTATCTTCAACAAATCGTTCATGGCACTTTTTATTGATCTTTGAAAAAAATTTTCTTTAAGATTACCACTCTGATATTTTTTGTTTAAGGTCATTATAGTATTTACGGTAGCGAATAGATCCGATTCAAGTTCAGAAGATATATCGGAAGGAGACTTTTTTTGATTTGTCATTATCTCGGTGTTACTAATACAGTACTATAATATAAATGTAGGACGTAAAAAGTAAAAAAGTACGGCTATAATTATCCCTATTGCTAACGATGAGACGAGTACTCGAAATGTGGATGAATTGGATAATTCTCTAATAGAAAGAGAAATCAGAATAGGAATCCATATACCAATCGTAATAGCATCGATAACATCAAGAACTACCCACAATGGTGACATAAAATAGGGGTCGCTGAAAGGAGAAACAAGAGAAGTAGTATCTGGAATGGTAATGTTCGGCATTCCGATTAGAATTATTACGATTTTAACTGCTGTAATTAATAAATATGGAGCAAAGGCACATAACATCATTGAGTATTTCTTCGCTTGCTGTTGATGTAAGGTTCCTCCTTTATAGATGCTAAAAGGGCTCATCTCCGCTTCGCTATATTTTTCTTTTTCTTCTCCCTCTTTTCCAAAACGAGATTCCAAACGTTCTGAAAAATCTACGGCAATATTAGCACCTCTAGAAAATATCCATATTAAAAATACACCAGATATCAAATAGGTCGCAAACCCGAAGGCGAAAAAAGCTATAAAGGCAGCTAAATCTATGTAGAACCTAAGAAGGCTCAATGGAGGCATGCTTAAAATATTAATACGTGAAAATAAAACCAAACCCATCAGTCCATATAAAAGCGCATAAAACAACAGTATTTTATACGCTGGAGCCTTTTTTCTCTTGTGGTTTATACTCCAAAAAGCTCTATTAGGTTTAGTGAATAACCAAAGAATTAAGATATACCAGCGAGCGGGAGAAGTGAAATCTTCTTCAATACGCTTAAAAATAGAGAAATTTTCTATCCTTTCGACTCTTAGTCGTTTACCACAGAACGCGCAAACGAAGCTATCCGATCTATTATCATTCCCGCATCGAGGACATCTATTAGCTCCGGCTGTTGACATAGTTGTTTAGTATAGTATAAGTTTTTATATCTATCATATAACATTAATCATTTAAAAATTTCTTTTATGTAGGAATTTAATTTGAGTAGCAAAATAATTGATTAATTCCTTCTTAACAAAACCAAATTTTCGAGATTTATAAATATTGCATTATCGAAAGCTAATTATAGAATATTTAGCGTGTTTTTCAATCTTATATTCTCGCGTAGTAAAAAATTTAATTAGATCTAAATTTGTTTGAGTATGGCGTGTAATTTCAGATACTTTAATGGATGAGGGTTTTTTAACATAACCCATTAGAGGAATCAATTGATCACATAGATAGTTGTCTACTGGAATTTCGTTCTTGATATAGGTTAGCAGTTCTTGTGCAACGATAAACCCTAATTTTCCAGACGACATTTTTTTTTCACCTAGAAATGTTCCTGTTGAGATTATAGCTCCACTATCAGATTGCGCCCATAGAGATGCACCTACACCGGGACTAATTGAGTCTACCCACGTATACTTAATATCTGTTTCAATTTTTACATTTTTCTTAAGTTGTTGTTGAATAGACTTCTTTATTCTTAAGCCAATATTATCCCTATTTCGTCTTAAGTGGTTCGTAATGATAATTTCACCTTGAATCAAGTCTATAGTTCCTAACTCCGTTAAATTAATTGGTTTTAGTTCTTCTTTTGATGGATGAATTTTGCACGTTAATATCGCACCTCCTTTTGGATAAAATCCATGTTTTTGAATATCTACATCAAGTTTCAATCCCGATCTTTCAAATATTTTATAAGTAACTTGTTTAAGATAATTAATGCTTGGAGCCCATTTTCCATATGTTCCACCACCTCTAGTAAATATCTCTATTTTATCGGACTTTTTAAGTCCTAAGCTAGCTATTTGAATTGGTTGTAAGAGTAAACCAATACTCGCCGCAGTACTTACACTGAGTTCTGAAAAACTCTTTACATCGTTGAGGGAATGTGGAATTAAAGATATCTCTTCAGAGCCTATCCCACATGGACTTAAAGAGCTGTTTGTTACTTCAGATAATAATTTTAAACCAAGAAGGTGTTGTAATCTTAATCCGGGCTTTGGTCGATTAGCACGAATATTTTTTATTTTTATAGGGCGATTAAATAATATTGAATAAGCTGCTCCAAGACGTAAAATAGATCCTCCTCCTTCACCATATGAACCATCTATTTCTATTAAATTACCTTCAGTCAAAGCAAATCTACTTATTTAAATAATATTTTAATGCGTTCAATCCCATTATAATTTTCTATTAAATTTACGACTTCTTTTGGTACTAGACTCCTCCAATTCTTGTTCTCCTTGCTTATTAATTTCCTAACATTTGATCCATTGTATTTTTTCTTAAAAATTTCTATTTTTTCACCTACATTTATTCCTTTATTTTGAAATAATTGTCGAACCCAATCGCTATTAGAAAAAATGGTATCAAACTCTCCTACTATAGAAATAACGTGGTCAACCCATTTATTTAAGTTAAATAAATCTGGAACAGGGAAAATTTCAAATCTATTAGGATTGATTCCTCTCTTTTGGAGAGCAGAAGATATGAAATTTGACCTTTCTTCATAGGTAAATGGATCGCTTTTAATTTTTGAAAGTTGAGAGCTTCCAATTCCAATTTTTAATTTCTTATAATTTTTTAATATTTTATTGAGAATATAAATATGACCATGGTGTAACGGTTGAAACCTTCCTATAAATAACGCGATTTCCTTTTTCGAAGTTAAAACCTTAGTTTTTTTGACATCTAATCCAAATTTTGCTGTTAAATCCATATTGAGTAATAAATTCCATATTTGTTTTGAACGATCAATTAGTTTTTCATTCTTAAAGAGATTGATCATTTCAGATTTATCGTAAAAACGGCTTTCTTTGATCTCTAATTCATTGGGATTAGGATTTAACCTTACATCATATTTAACTAAACCCAAAAATATGTAAGCAACCTCAGTTGATTTTTTATCTTCTTCGGAAATTAAATCGTAGAACAATATCTTTTCAACAGATTTTGGAGCTATTCCAAACTCCTCTTCGAGTTCCCTTTTTGCTTCCTCCTCAATATCTCTTAATCTTAGATTTTTTTTATATAAAATGTGCCCCGAGGCAGAATCCGTATAGTATTCTGGAAAACTCTCCTTATAACTACTTCTTTTTTGAACTAAATATAATGTTTTCCCATTAGGAGTAAAACTCACTAAGAAAAATCGAATAATCAGATGACTGATTTCTTTCTGATGTGCTTCCTCTCTGGTCATGGGAAATACGTACTTTGCCATCTGTCCAGAGTGTAAAAATCTAATATTTTTATCCAAAATGCACGCTATGGTTTCATCGTTCATTTATTCTTAACCTCTGATAATAATACTGTAATAATATCTCCTAAACTTACCCCCAGATCAATAGCAGCATTCCCTTGGTTTTTAGAGATTTCCAGGAACCCACTTGAACCAACTAAAAATAATAATGAACCTTTTATAACTTTTTCAAAAAACTGGACAAATTTACCATTAAATTCTGCTTTCTTTAATTTTACCCTTAAATGTGCCCCATCTTTTAGTGATAATGAGCTAGCTTTAATATTCGTTATGATATTTCCAAAATTATCAATATATTGAATCGTGCATTTTATTTCATTATCAGAAATTTTATTAAATTCAATGGGATAAGAGTTGAGTTTACTTGGGTTAAAAGCTGCACCAAATTTGCTAAGAGAAAGACCCTTAGTTATGTTGGCTGCAATAGGAGCCATAATGTCCCTCCCATGAAAGGTTTTTGAAATTGGTTTATTATAAAACTCTTCGTTGGTAATTTCTATACATTCTGAAAAATCATTTAATTCAAATGAACTTAAAAAAATCCCATTATTCGGTGCAACGAGATAATAATTATTTACAGTTTTTAAAGCCAATATCTCTCGAGAACTACCCACTCCTGGATCCACTACGATAATGAAAACAGTTCCTTCGGGATAATATTTATATGTTGTTTTGAAAATATAAGAAGCTTCAATAATTGAAAACGGAGCGATATTGTGAGAAATGTCTACAACATTAACTTCGGGATTAATATTGAGAATTACACCCTTCATGCTAGCTATATAATGCTGTCCTTTAGGACCAAAATCAGTTATTAATCCAATAATCCTTTTACGTAATTTTGCCATCTTAGAGAGACTTTTTTAAAGAATTTTAAAAAATAATTGAGTGCTATATTATTCTTTATACTTTTCATCGACTTTATAGAATTCTTCAAGAGCTTTTGACTTCAACCTATATTCTTCTTCTTTATTAAAATCAACCAATTTCTTTGAAAGATCACTAGCTTTTTTATAAGAGATATACGCAGAATGAAAGTCTTCGTTTCTAAGAAAACTTCTTGCATCGTGAACATGTTTATCTCGTTGTTTCGACATATTCGGAATGATTCCTGAAAAATTAGCTTTTTCCTTTAAAGATTCGGCGATATCGAGGACATATAAATCTTGAGCAATTTCAGCAGCTTTATTAAACAATTTCGACGCTTTCTCGTACTCTAACGCTTTTAAAGCGGCGTCGGCATTATTGAATATTTCTGATATTTTCAAATGTTCTCCTTCTTCTACTTTTTTTAATAAATCTTGAGCAATTTTTCTTTCTTCCTTCCCACCGCTCAGCATGAATTTAGTTATCGCGATAATGTTAGTTTTTAAAACTTCTGGTTTAAGAATATCAACTAATGGTTCTAAATGTTCTAAATAGATGTCTTTTAAAAGGGTTTCAAATTCTGTTTGCTCATTTTTAAAATATTTAATCCTAAAACTTCAACTGCTTCTGCTCCTTCCTTTAAAGCTGATCTATATTTTTCAGGTTTATCATTTTCGTTAAACAATAATCCTATAATTATTCCAGACGCTTTTCGCGCTAGTTTTCCTTTAAATTTATATAAATAAGAAAATATCTGAAAATCCTTTAATTTAAGTAGGCCATATTCATCTTTTGAATGATCCAAATTAAGTCTTAGAAACAAATCATTCGTGATTTCAAAATTAGATTTTCCTTCTTTATGGTAATATCCCAAAATCTTATAATCGGCATCTAAAGGGAGTAATACCACAAAACTACCCGTTGGCAAATTTATACAACTCTTATTTTGTTTAATGTGATGTAAATAATGTTAAATCATAAAAAAATAAGTTCTTTACGGTTCTTTACAGCTAATTATTCTATTTGTTTCTTCTCTTATAGATTGAATAATGTTTAACAATTGAGCATAATATAGATTATTTGAAACTGCTTTAGCAGCCTGTCTTATCATTTCAATAGCTTTCTTTTCTTCTTCTGTAATTGATTCAATTGACTTCTTTTCGTATAGTTCCTTTATACTCTCATTAAAATCATCTGAAATTGTTTGTAAATTTTCGCTGGACTTCATTCGAAATTGTTTAAGTACTTCAACAATAAGTCGGATGTTTTCATTAACAGAAATCGTTTCTTCAGAAAACTTTTGCGACATATTTTGAATCGCAGTGCTCATTTGATTAATTTGTGCGATTGTACCATCTAATGAGGATGTAATTTGATTTATTTTACTTATCATATTGTCTAATAATCTTTCGGCCATGATTTACCACTTTTTTAAAGTTTTATCACAAATTTTATATTATTTTTTATTTTGGGATACTTCTTTCATACTTTTTACCGAACTAATTGCTTCAGAAAGAAGTAAATTAACTGTATCCTGATTAAGCACTTCTCCTGATAATTTTTCGAATTCTTCTAGGTGAGAAATAAGTGCTGCTAAAGCATCTAATCCTAATCCTTCCTGAACTTTTATTAATTCATTTTTTGTAGTTTCTCCAATCTCTTTTAATACTTCAATATGTTTACCCTTTGTCGTATCTATCTCAACAGAAAATTCCTTCAATTTTTCATTTAAATTAGAGATTTTCTGCTCGATATTTTGATTTAATCCGTCTAGAGAGGTTTTTAATCCTTGAATTGCTTGACCAAGCTGAGCTATTCGTCCATAAATTGAATTCAGAAGATCTGTTAACATTTCTGCCATGTCATACACCAATGTGATTTTTAAGAAAAATATGAATGTTTTTTTTTATGATTTTAATTATAAATATAACAGATTACACCAATAAAAAAATTTTTATGTTTTTGTGCTTTTTGACTTAATAATATTAGTAAAATTAAAATAATACATATAAATAGAGCTCAGGGCCATTAGCTCAGTTTTAAATGTGAAATTATCTCATTTACTGAAATGGTTAGCAAGGTTTAATTGAAGCTTGGTCAACAAGCGCAGGTCTTATAATTGACCCATGGACGGACAATGTAATGTAAATCGTCCATGTCAGTAAAAGCCTGAGATCCGGGGTTCAAGTCCCCGATGGCCCATTTCTTTTCTTAAAATTCTATCCAGATCTTGTAAAAAAATAAGTCCTTTTTGGTAACATCTGACTATAAAATTGCTTTGAAGTCATTTTATTTAATTATGTGTGTGACATTTTTGTAACTAAGATATGAACGATTTTATATCGAAGAACGGAATAATGGAGAGAACAAGTTCACTTTTTCCTAGTGCGCATGTCATTATACCCTTGAAGTATATCAGAACAGGTATACCTGATGACCAGCGTACTTGGGCTCAAGATAACTCAGCTGGTTTAAAGAGAGATTATACAAATTACGTTAGAAATGAACCTTGTTTTTTTATATTAAACTGCAATTACGGATAATTTGTTAATCTTGATATATAACTATAGGCAGAGCAACTAAAATTATCTATTTTTGTCAAATTTTTTCGAAATGCATTATTTAATTCTCCCACTTATTTTTAAGTCTTCTATAAGCCAAGAAATAGGAAGTTCTAAATCTGGCAAGTTTTCTTTTGTAATCATTGTCGAATTTGGTATAACAAAAACTTAATGTAATAAAAAGAAGCCCTAAACTTATTATATCAAGAGCATAAATCACTTATCTAAATTAGTGCCTATCAAATTTAGAATCCATTTTTTGATTTGCATTAGGTTCTTAAGCAAACCTGCTATAGACCCGTCAGGGAAAGGTTTTTCTTGATCAAATGTTTGGACTGCGCTCATCCATTTATTTAAAGCTAATTGAACCAGACTAGCTCCTTCTGCTTCCATGAAAATTGGTACAACAGCAGCACTTTCTCGAGCATCTCCAATTGCAAAATATACTTTGCGATTAATGTCCTTTAAAACTACGAAGTTGGTACATTCGTCAAGCTTCCGTTCAACTAAAATCATTTTAAGAATATCTGTTTTCAATGCATTATTTTTCACAGCGAAATTCTTTTTTCGATCCTTCAATTTTGGTTGAATTTCTGTGTTTAATTTATCTCCAGTGCTTCCTTTAGGGAAGTACTTAGTAATTCTTAAGGAGTTCTCTAGAGCTTCAATATTTATAAATTTCTTGGTATTCGAGTAGAGAATTGCTTGGGATCCGCTCTGGTTTTCTGTAGGAGACAGTTTAATTAATAATGTTCTATTAGCTACTGAATTACATGTATGGTACGCTAATTCGAAAAGTTCTCTTGGAGTTAGCCCATCGTAACTTTCTTCGATTTGCGTAAAAGGCCACTGGGTAGATATTATATCATTAAATTGCTTTAAGAGGAGATTCTCCATTATATTAAAACCCTTGATATTTATTTATTATTATATAGTGCAATTGGTTTTTATTTATTTTTATTTAACCTCAAATAAATATTTAAGATTAGTGTAGAAAATCATTTAGAAATAACTTGAGAGTAAGCCTTTTCGAATCTCTCAACAGCTGAAATGATATCATGGGATTTTACTCCTATTGCAGCATTTAAAACGATATAGGGTGTAGAAAAATTAGCGCAACACGTTCCAAAAATACTTTCTTCAGGGTTATATACCCTAGGACCGGTAACTCTTAAGTTATACAACGCACCCCCCAACGCGAATAGTTGGTCTTTTTTCAAATTATTTAATGACATCGCAACAGCCACAGGGTTAAATACATCTAGTATTTTCTCGTCAATTTTATCAGCAACTTTCTTAAGTTTATCTTCTAGAAGTTTTCGATTTTGCTCTTGCTCTACTAATAGTGTTTGATATCCCTCAATCCCTAAAGAAAGCATTGAAATAAGAAAATTTACAACTGGTGTGGCCGAAGCACGACCAGCGTAGGCTTGACTAATTTTAGTAATAATACTCTCATTTGGTGAGGCAATAAGAACCCCACCAACAGGAGTAAGAACGTTTTTATCAGTTGATTGAATAATTGCGTCTACTCGACCGGCGTCAATTCCAATACGGATTAATTTCATCC
>JAHQWP010000216.1 GCA_029856235.1 Promethearchaeia archaeon | reverse complement strand
AACCGGACAAAAATAAAAAACAAAAAGATGCCGATTGTATTAACTCCTAAAGGAACAATAAACTTGATTTTAAATCCAATAGCGTCTGCAATAAACGCAGAACTGTTCCAGTACAAACGTAGTTTTTTAGTTGATAAAAGAGAAAAAAAAATTGGTTCAAATCATTTAACTCTTGAAGACAACGCCTTAATTAATGGTGCAGTAGGATCAAGTATATTTGATGGGGAAGGGGTTCCGTGTAAAAATAAAAAAATTATAGAAAATGGAATATTTTTAAACTCAGGTTTATTGCATAATAGTTATACTGCCGGAAAAGAAGGGGTAGAAAGCACAGGAAATGCGTCTAGACGATCTTTTAGTTCCGTTCCTTCAATTGGCATTTCAAACTTAATCTTAAAACCTGGAACGATTCCTCAAGAAGAAATAATAAAAGATGTTAAAGAGGGAATTCTGTTAAATTCTACAGCAGATTCTCCAAATATTGCCACTGGTGATTTTTCCGGGTTGATTTCGCAAGGGAATTTGATCACTAATGGAGAAATTAAGCAGGCATTAAATGAGACTATGTTTGGTATAAATTTATTAGAATTATTTAAAAATATAGTATCAATTTCAAAAGAATTTAAAGTATATGGCTCGTTCTACGCTCCTTTCGTTAAGGTTGATAACGTACAAATAATTGGAGCTAATTCTTAGGATGTTATGTTTAAATGCATAGTTACGATTTCCCAATATTTATCATTTGATCCCATACTAATCTCCCACAATTCAGCTATTATAATCTGATTATATCCTGACAGTGAAAAAGAAACATTGAATTCATTCGAAATCCAATTTTCTCCGTGCGATAAAATTGTTGTAGATGAGTTCATAAATGATATTGCGTTCGACGAACCAGATGATCCTATTTCTGTCTCATTATTTCCTGTTAAAATTTCGATTCGAAATGAAAAATCTCGGTTTAAATAATTCCCTACAGAAACGTAAAAAGTGACATTTTCTCCTTTTGTTGCATTCGTGGGATAATTTTCTGCTTTTTTATCAGAATTCAATAAGCCTAAAGTAATATAACCAGGTTCGGGAGTAAACATGGAGTATATTATAACTCCCGATATAGCGATTATACCAATAATTAAGAGAACAGCGAGGACTTTGTCAAATCCTTGGTAATGTTTCTTAATACTATTATTTTCGTTCGGATTAATCAATTTCGACATTATCCTTGAACCAAGCTATAGTTTTCATCAAACCCTCTCTTAAAGGAGTAGTAGGTTGCCACTTTAGAATCCTATTTGCTTTACTTAAGTCAGCACATCTTCTTAAAGGATCATCAATGGGTAAGGGCTTAAAAACGATTTCTGATTTGGAATTTGCTAACTCTTTAATTATTTTGGCTAATTCTAAGATAGTATATTCTTTATTGTTACCTAAATTAATAACTTCTCCAGTAGCTTCTCTGTTATGGACGATCTTTAAAAACCCTTCAATTTCATCAACAACATAAATAAAAGATCGCGTCTGCATACCATCACCAAAGATTGTTATCTCTTTGTTATTCAATGCTTGATGTATAAAGTTAGGAACAACTCTGCCAAATTGAGGGCCATATCTAATCCTTGGTCCTGATGTGTTAAAAATCCGTACTATTTTAGTTCTTATTCGGTGCTGGAGTTCGTAAGCCTTAACAAAAGCTTCTCCTGCCCGTTTGGATTCATCGTAACAGCTTCTCGGGCCTACAGGGTTTACATGTCCAAAATATGTCTCTGTTGTTGGAACTGCCTCATCAGGAGGATTGCCATAGACTTCAGATGTACTTGTATAGAAAAATAGAGCATTATGTGCTTTAGCAATACCTAATGCGTTCATAGTTCCAAGAGTATTACTTTTCAGTATCGGAATTGGGTATTTACTAAACTCAAATGGAGACGCTCTGCTTGCCATATGCATAACGATATCAATTCTCCTAATATCGCCAATACAAACCCCATTTGGATGGTGAGTCAATCCAAAAAACACAGGCTTCGAGATATCGTGATTAATAAAACGAAAGTTATCTTTTTCCATTAAATGAGAAATATTTTCAAATCTTCCTGAAGAAAGATTATCTAAACATACACAATTTGCTCCTTGTTTTACTAAGACATCGCATACCCACGAACCTAGAAACCCTGCTCCCCCAGTTACTAAGATTGTCTTAGCTCGAAAAGAAATGTTCTCCTCTTTCAGGCGGTTCAAGATTTCGTCGAGATCTTGTTTAAAGTCGTAATTCAAATTATTTTACCTACTAAATTTAGTCTAATATTTTTGTTAAGAGTTTTATTTTTTAAAAAGATATAGTTTCTGTTTTCTCATCATTCAAAAAAAGCGATTGAAAGAATTAACGAGTTTTTTGCCCGCAATACTGACAATACTTGAGCTCTAGGGGGTAGAATTTACCACAACTTGTGCATTTTTTTAAAGAATTCTTGATAATCTCTCGTCCAAGTGTTTCAAAAACATTTTCAACATTTTCTCCAGTTTTTGAAGATACTCCATAAATATCTCCTTGAAATTTATATTTATCTAATAACTCTTTTGCGTCTTTATGTTTCACTTCTCTTTGACTTTCTAAATCAATCTTTGCTTCAATCAATAATCTAGTTTTTGGATAATTAGGGACAGAAGTAATTACATTCACCCAATCATGAAGATCATCTAAAGAATCTTTATTTGTAATGTCGTAAAGAATTAGAGCACCAGATGCACCAGAAACATAAGAGGGCAATAAAAGGCGGAATTTTTTTTCACCTGCAAAATCCCAGATGTTGAGGAGAATTTCATTACCATCAACTACGACTTTTTTTGTTTCGAAATCGACGCCTATCGTGGATAATGTTGATCTATCAAATTTCCCTGTTGCATATCTTCTGATAAGAGATGTCTTCCCCACATTTTTCGCACCTGCTACAATAACTTTAAATTTGATAATAATAAATCACTCTAAGTTTTTTTAATGACATTCTAATTATATTACTCCTAAAATAAAATATTAATCTTTAATCATAAAAATGTTCTTATTATTATTAACTAAATGTTTTTAGCACAGCCCTATCAAATCGTACAGAAAGAGAATTCTTTTAGTCACAGAATAAATATTATAAATATTTTAATGGAAAAAAAAATTCTGTAAAATCATGAAAAATGTTTCAAACAATAAGTTTTTTGGAACTTTAACACAGAAGGAACTACTAAAGTTATACGCAAAGTATGTAAATTCTCCAAAAGTCCGTTTTTTAAAGGGAGTAGGTCTTGGAGTTATTCTTGGTGAGAGAGAGGGTGTCAAGATTAACACTTTAGAAGGACCAAAACCTAATGATCCACCAATGGAACTTTATGATTGCCATACATGCGGAGGTGTTTATAATTTAGGTCATAGTAACCAAAAAATTGTTCAAATCTTGAAAGATGCTTTAAATAGTGGATTAGATATAGGTGATCACCTTCAATTATCAGAATGGAGAGCTATATTAGGAGAAAAATTAGCGGAGCTACTGCCATCAGGAATTACTAAAACCACATTTGGAGTTAGTGGTGGTGAGGCAGTTGATACTGCTATTAAATTCTCAAGGGCTTATACTAAACGGAGGAAATGTATCTCCGCAGTAGGAGGTTATCATGGCCATACTGGTTTTGCGTTAGCAACTGGAGATGTTAACTTTAAAGAAAATTTCCTTTGGAATCTCCCGGATTTTAAGCAAGTTCCCTTTGGCGATGGAGACACATTGAAAAATATTATTTCTGACGATGTTGCCTGCGTCATTCTAGAAGCAATACCTGCAACGGGGGGAGTATTAATTGCTCAAGAAGGTTACTTTTCAGAAGTTCGAGAATTATGTGACGATCATGGTGCCATGATGATAATTGACGAAGTTCAAACCGGACTTGGGCGCACGGGTCATTTTTGGGCAATAAATGGGGGGTTATACGAGCAAGAGAAGGTAATCCCTGACTTTATGGTTTTGGGTAAGGGAATGAGTGCGGGAATTTATCCACTTTCTACTTGCAGTTATAAACCGTTTATAGAAAAGGAAATTTTTAAAGATGATCCATTCATTCATATTTCTACCACCGGTGGTTCCGAATTAGGTTGTGTAGTTGCTTGTAAGATGTTAGATATTCAATCTGATCCAAAGTTTTTATCCCACGTAAAGGAAATGGGTAAATTATTTGGTGAGGGTTTAGAAGAAATAGCCAACGAACATCCTAAACTAATAAAAGAAGTGAGAGGAAGAGGACTTATGTGGGGTGTAGAGTTTAATACCGAAACACTCGGACAATTTGCTATGCTTTCTATAATAAAGGAAGGCGTTCTTCAAAATTACTGTGGAAATAAAAAAGATACGCTCATTATGATGCCACCTTTAATAGTGAAAGAGGAGGAAATCAAAGAGATCATAAAAAGAATACGTGAAGGTGTTAAAAAAATTAACCACTTAGCTTAAATATCATCAATACAATAATTTAGGAATCATTTTGGTATTTAAATCTACTTAGTTTATATATTTCTTGAGCGATTTTCTTTCCAACATTCTCAACTTTCATTAAATCCCCAATATCTGCGTTAAAAATCTCTTGGAGTGTTTTTAACTCACTTAGTAATTTTTTAGCTCTAAGAGCATTTATACCTGGAATTCCTGCAACAATATATTCTAACAAACTGGAAATCTCAATTGGTTTTTTATCAAACCTTAACTTTACCTCCATTTTAGAGTCTGATTGTTCCTTTTTTGCAAGTTGATAAATAAACATTGCAGTATCAGAGGGATTGTTCGTTTTATATATCGTGATTCCTAAGTTCAAAATTAGTGATGTGATCGCACCGTAGAGTGCATTATGATTAATATTTGAATCTAAGAATGGGTCTCCTTCTAAGATTAATATGGGTCTGATAAAATTGTTTTTTAACTCAAATAATTCGTTAAATAATCTGCCATCTTTTACTGAATCGTTAAAATCTTTAGCTGATTTTCTTTCAATGCCTACTCTTCCTGATAGAATATAGTCAGCAACTGATAATTGTTTTAATTCTAAACTAACTCCCATTAAAGACAAAGCTCTAACTACAGCAGATGCAGTCTCTCTATTATCGCATATAATTTTGTAATCTTGAGCACCTTCAATTTTATGGATATTCAATAAATCTGAAGAATTTTCGATTTTGCTAGGCTCACGATTGTCTTCTTCTTCTTTTAAAAAGTTTAAAAGGCTTTTCTGTCCCGCTTTATAACTAGAATCATTATCTTTCATGGTTTTTAAACTTTTATTCATAACCCGTTCCTTACCCTTTTCAGCCCAATAATAACTTTCATCGCGAGTACCTTCAGCCATTAATATTAAAACCTTTCCTTCTTTTTTTCTCCCTGTTCTTCCACGACGCTGAATAGAACGCACAGCACTTGGTACAATATCGTAAAATATTACTAAATCACATTCCGCTATATCTAAACCTTCTTCTCCTACACTTGTGGCAATTAATGTGTTATAAATTCCTTCCTTGAAGTCTTCAAGTAGTTGAATTTGTTCTTTTTGAGTTAGACCTTTATCTAATGATTTAGTGACTTGTCCTACGAATTTATGCGCCTTTATAACTTCGTCTTTTTTAATATATCTAATTATATTGTTGACGGAATCTCTAAAATGACAAAATACTAATATTCTCGAGGCTCTATTTTGGAGGATCTGATTATGCAAAATCTCTGAAAGTTTTTCTAATTTAGGATGAACAATACCATTTTCTTTATTAGTTTCAATTAATTCAAGAACTCGTTTTATACCAGAATCTCTAAAAAGTTCTTTTAGTGATTTATTTGCGGTGTTTTGTTTTATTTTTTTAAAATTTTTTTTCATGTAATCATCTAATGCGCTTACTCCTTGAGTCTCAATAAGCTCATCCATATGGGATAGTCTTATCGCATTCGCTACAAATTTTTTTGCACTAAATAGTATTATCTTCTCCTCATCATCTCTTGAGGCTGAAATCTTCCCGTTAATTAATTTATCTAACACAAGCAAATCTTTTCTATGAACTTTAGTTACATCTGACGAATTTAACAATTCCTGTTGTTTTAACCATTTGTACGTTGTTCTTAATTTTTCTATTATTATTTTTTTAATATCCATAAATTCACTTGGAAGCTTAACCTTTATCCATTCGTTATCAACTTTATAGATATAAGGTTTTACGTCTGAATCCTGGTCTGTTCTAATTTCGACACGATCGACAAATAAATTATTTTTTATTTCGTTAATCTTTCCTTCCGTAGATCCTGGACTTGCAGTAAGCCCTAAAATTTGATGGTTCTTAGCCGTTTCAACATACTTCTTTGCAATAAAACAATAAGCATAATCTCCTACACTCCGATGACATTCATCAAAAATGATTAAAGACACATGTTCTAACGAATAAAGATTGGAAATAATATCATTTTGAAGCACTTGAGGAGTCATAAAAGCAATTTTTAAGTCTTTCCATATCTCTCTCCTTTTTTCTGGTGATGTAGTTCCAGTAATTGCTTTCAAGTTTTCCTCAGGAATAACCGTTAAATCTAAAAAAGATTTATAGTGTTGATTTACAAGGGGTTTTGTTGGAGCTAAGAAAACAATTTTAGAGTTAGGCGTTTCTGATAATCTATGTATAGCTAACATTAGAGCTATAATAGTTTTTCCTAATCCAGTAGGGATAACTACTAGACAATTGGTATTAAGGCAATTTATAAATATATTTTCTTGATATGCCCTTCTCAAAACAAAGTTCTCTTTAAGTAAAGGGTGTGATATAAATTGTTCATGTTTCGATATGAAAATCACCAGAAAATATCAAATTATAATATCTTTTAAGAGGAATCTTTTTCAGATATGATTTAAAGTAACAGAGACTATAGAATCTCTTAAATTATATTAATACCTTTTTAATAATTATAGTTAGCATTTATGGCAATACAAATTGCGCGAGTGGTTTAGACGTATAACGACACTTTCACTATAAAAGGTTAGTGTAAAGCGTTAAACGCTCACACCGTGTAAATTTTCGCTGATTTGAAGCGTTAATCTCGACGGTCGGGGGTTCAAAAGTTTGAAACTTTCTTTCAAACTGAAAAATTCCCCCCTTGCGCATTAATTTTAAGTAGATAAAAATGTTAAACTTGCTTGATTTATAGTAAAAAACAAAAAAGTTTTATGTTATTTTACATTTTACGACTCAATTACTAATTCTTAGGTTTAAGTTATGTCTTCTTTTTTAGAGTCTCGTGAATTGAGAAAGTTGTATAAAGAAGTTCGAAAAACCATCAAAATTGGATCGATTTTCCTTACTAGATACGAAAAAGCTCGCATCACAGGAGCGCGTGCTCTGCAGATAAGTTTCGGAGCACCTATTTTGATACAGAAGCCTAAGAATGTTATTGATCCTATTAAGATAGCTTTATTAGAATTAAAATCTAAAATCTTACCACTAACTATAAGACGAGAGTATCCTAGTGGAGAACATCAAGATATATCGATTAATAAATTAATTCTTAAAAAAGATTAAGTGTTATTGAATTCTGTATTTACCTCTTTCTGTAAGAATATACACATTCTTGCTTTTAACCTGTTCTACTTCCACATAACCTTTAAAAATTAATGTATCTAAGATTTTTTCTAACTCCACTTTTTTGAAAGGTTCAATACCTAAAGGGATTCTGCTTTGATTGGCAACGATAGCGATACGTGGTAGTAACATTCTTTTATTATTAAATGATTCAAGAATAGTAAGCTCGTCGTTAGAAAGTCGTTCAAATTGATCGTGTTCCAACAACTGCTCTTTTAGAGTGTTTGCGAGATCTAATGTTTCAGAACTAATTTTTTGTTTCTTAATTTCGACATGTTTTAATTGGACAAGGTCCTTAGCAACTGGAGAGTTTTTAGATTGAGCCATTTGTTCTAAATAATTACGAATTTTTTCTTTATCCCCCAGTTCTTTTTCCAAATTCTTATCTTCTTCTTCATTCTCCATAATAATACGATAAGGAATTTAATAATAAAAATTTATATTAATTTAATGAAAGAAGTCTTAAAGTTAACAACCGGAGAAAAAATTGTCATAAGACATATTACTGAATCAGATATTGATGGAGTTTGGAATAACTTCAATGAAGTTGTTGAAGAAGGGATATATCTACCGGTTTTATTTCCGGTTAAATCAAGATTTGAAAAACAATCATGGTACAATAACATTCTAAAAGATAAAGAGATTTGTATAATCGCAATTCATCCAGATTTAAAAAATCCTCATAATATCCTTGGACAATGTGAGATATCAAGTTTAGACTGGGACGCAGCTACTCATGTTGGGAGCTTAGGTATTATTGTGCAAAAAAAATATCGAGATTTAGGAATCGGATATCACATTATTGATATGGCTATTCGAGAATCTAAAAATTTAAACAATAAAGAAAAAATCATACTGAGTTGTTTTTCAAATAACAAAAGAGCCCTCTATCTCTATAAGAAATTAGGTTTTAAAATAATAGGTAGCAGAGTAAAACAATTTTATATGGATTCTAAATATTACGACGAAATATTAATGGAATTATGGATTGACGATTATCTAGCAAATAATCCTTGATTTTATTAAGATACAAAAATTCATTTGTATACACAAATCCTCATCATTGAGGCTTCAAAAATCTGAATTGTGTTCATACTCCTTTAAAAATAAAAAAGCTAGTAATCGCTTTTGTTTGGCTTATTCTATAACAAAAAAATAATAATTACTAAAAAGGTGTTCTATTGTGTCGCTTTTTTTTTGTAATAAAAAAAATTTATATATGTCAAATTTATTATTATGATAATTTTAATTTGTTATAATTTATCGAAGTTATTATACACTAAAAAAATAATAAGATAATGCTATTTCAAATGAAATAATTTAGTAAAAACTATAAATTAAAAGCTGAATATTATGGCAGAAGAAGAAAGTTTTTTAAACGCGAAAGCCTTAGTAGTCGACAATGGAACTGGAATTTCCAAAAACGGTTTTGCTGGTGAAGATCAACCTCGTTCTGTGTTTCCAACTCTTATAGGTTATCCTAAATACGAATCAATAATGACTGATGTAGAACATTATACTCGTGAATACTATATAGGAGAGGAAGCGATGCAACTTAAAGGTGTTCTAAAGTTAATGTTCCCTGTAGAACATGGAATTATCGAAGATTGGACAGCTATGGAAAAGATTTGGCATTATACATTTTACACTGATTTAAGAATCGATCCTAGCGAACATCCGGTCCTTCTAACTGAAGCTCCATTGAATCCAAGACCGAACAGAGAGAAAATGGCCGAAATAATGTTTGAGACATTCAACGTTCCCGCCCTTTATGTTGCAATGCAAGCTGTCTTGTCTCTTTATGCCTCCGGGCGAACAACGGGATGTGTAATAGATATTGGGGATGGAGTTTCTCATGTTGTACCCATTTTCGAAGGTTTCGCATTAAGTCATGCAATCCAAAGAATCGATCTTGCTGGCCGTGATATCACAACGTACCTACAAAGATTACTCCGCCAAAAAGGGTATTCATTTACAACTTCTGCAGAGAAAGAAATTGTTAGAGATATCAAAGAAAAACTCTGCTATGTAGCAATCGATCCAGAGAAAGAGATGATGCTTTCTAAGAAAGTTGCTGGGATGGAAAAAAGCTACATGCTTCCCGACGGAGAGACAATTAATGTAGGTGTAGAAAGATTTTTAGCACCCGAATGCTTCTTCAATCCATCTGTAATCGGGAAAGAATTAGAACCTCTCGATGATGTAATTGTCGGTGCTATTTCAGAATGTGATGTCGACCTTCGTAGAGACCTTTATGGTAATATTGTGCTTTCTGGTGGATCAACAATGTTCCCTGGAATTAAAGAACGTTTGACCAAGGAAATTAAAGAACAAATTCCAGAATCAGTTGATGTTAAGATTATAGCCCCTCCAGAACGTATGTATTCCGTATGGATTGGTGGTTCTATTTTAAGTTCCTTAAAGACATTCCACAGAATGTGGGTTACGAGACGTGAATATAAAGAAATGGGACCCCAAGTAATTCATAGATGCTTCTAAGCCCATTCGGGCAACATCTTAAATTTTATGAATTTTTTTATTTTTCTTTTTTATTTTTTCTACTTTATTCAAACAATAACTTTTATATATCTAAAATATAATCATAAAATTGATTGTATTGTAGAATTTTAAAATATCCCTTAGGATGTTTTAGGGTTTAGTCCAAAAGATTTTCAAGAAATAAAAACGTGTGATACCAATATGCCTGAAAGTAGTGATATTTTAAACGATCTTAACAAAGTCTTTATACCTTGCAGAGCAGTTTTAGAGATGGAAGCATTAACTTCCTTGTTCCTAGAACATTACAATTACGATCTTATTAAAGAAATACCGAAAAGTCAACCTGAAAGTCAAAAAGTCATTGAAATTTTCCGAATTTTAGACTGCCAACCTCTTGAAAATATAATAAAATATTTTATTGATGGCGTTGTCCACAAACTCAAACCAATAGTAATGTATGAAAGAGATCATCACGATCGGTTCAGAATGGGAAATGTTGTGGCTTATACGAAAACACGCGTGTGTCTTTATCTAGCCTTACATAGATTAAAATTAAAATTTATGTTCATCAAGCATTTTATGGGTGAGTTTAAAGATAACGGATTTGAATTAACCATACCTGAAGAAAAAGTGGAATTAGCACCTCACATGTTTATTTCTTCTTTCTATAAAGACTATACTCATAAGAATAAGATGAATCTTAAATTAATGCTTTCTTCGAAAAGAGTTTCAGAAAGAGTTAGTAAATTAATCGATCTTAAGGATATCATAACTAACGAAGATATAATTAACGCAATCACTTTTAAGAAATATTTAGACGATATTAATCGAATAAAGTTTATAATGAGAGAAATTAAAGCTTCTATATTCGTATGTAAAGTTATGTTCGCGCAGATGGATGTATTTGATCCGTTTTCTGAAGGAAAAGAAGCCATGGTTGATGCTGAAGAATTTATGCTAAACCAAGATTTTATTCCAGTATTAATCCCCGCTATATCTAATGCTTATTCTGGTAATAATATGGCTCAACTTGAAGATTTATTTAGAGCGTATGAATTTATGATGAAAAGAGTATTAGGTGGTATTAATTACGCTGTTAAAATAGCTTCAGGTGGACAAATCCTCCTAGAATTAGAAGGAACAATATACAACTCTGGTAATATCTTCGACATATAAGTCAAGATTTATTAAAATACTCGCTATTGTCTCTAACTCAAACAATTAAAGCCCCTTATTAAGAATATTAAAAAATAAATTAGATTAAATATTATTGAAGGCATAAATACACAATTTTAAGTTTTCTATGCCAAGAAGGGAAATTGATAGTACTCGTTTTACGCCAGATTTTAATCATTTATTAAATATTGTTATTTTGAATAGCTTAGGGTTTTTTTTTATTGGTTTTTTAGTCCCAATTATTGCTCGATATAATATGATTGCATCTGCAATACAAATTAGTTTGATCGTTTCCTTCCAAGTATTAGGTCGAGCTGTTAGTGGCACCATCACAGGAATTTTAACAGATCGCGCTACATCACGGAAAAAACTCATTTTAATCGGATCATTAGGGAGAGGTTTTTCATATTTCATAATTTATACCGCTATAATATTAAACTCTTTACTAATGCTTGGAATAGGAACAGCTACTTTAGGTTTTATGGCGGGTGTGTTTTGGGTTCCGTTTAATACCTTAATTGCAGAAAAATCAAATAAAGACAACCGTTCTGAAGCTTACGGAAAAAAAAATTCTGCGAATGCTATAGGACAAATGATTGGAGGTGTTATAGGTTTTCTTCTTTTAATGCTACTAGAATATTTTACTGCTAACCCTTTCCTTTTATATGCAAGTATCCCAATCTTTGGGATTGCTAACTTTTATGCGGGTTTTAAGTTCAATCGAGAGGTAGATGAATCAATTAAATTTGCCAATCCCTCAAGTCATCTCTCTAATCCTCAAACAAATGAAATTAGCAATGACAAACCCAAATATGTAAGCCCTATCATATTTGGATCAATTTTCCTAATGTTAGTATTACTTCTAAGTAATATTAATGGTTCCATCGCTAAACCTTTTTTGAATATTTATGTTATTGAAACAATTGAAAGTGACATCCAATTAGTCACTTGGGCATATCTACCCGCGGGCGTAGTAGCAACACTGTTAGCTCCAAAATTAGGAGAAATTGTAGATAAATTACGACCTGCTGTAGGTATAACAATAACTAGCACATTAGGTGCATTGGTAACATGGTTATTAATAAATTCCGCTAATATCTGGGTTTTTTCGTTTCTTCTATTAATTGATCTCACCATTATGATAGCATCAGGATTAATTTTTCAGAATTTACTGAGTAGGATATCATTAAAAAATCGTGGGAAAATTATAGGTTCAGGAGAATTTTTTCAATTTCTTGGAAGTTTTATTGGACCAATTCTAGGCGGAGTAGTATGGGATTTAATAGGTCCAAGTTATCCTTTTATTATTTCAATCTTTGTCGAATTATCGCTTATACCGCTTTACTTAGTCGTTGTATATTATTTAATACCCCATCTCGCTGAAACTATTGCTCTAAAAAAAAATAAGAAAAAAAACTAAAAAAGTCCAATTAATGCTCTTTAGGCATTTGTTTTAATTCTGCGAGAGAGAAGACGGGTCCATCGATGCAAACATATTTATCACCAATGTTACATCTTCCACACTTTCCTATACCACATTTCATTCGCATCTCTAATGAATTAAGAATTTGTTCGTCCTTCCAATTCAACTTTTCTAATTCATTTTGAGCTGTTTTAATCATAATTGGAGGTCCACAAATAATTGCTACAGCATTATCCGATGATGGAGCAACTTCTTTAACTATTGCTGCAACAAAACCCACCTTCCGCGTCCAACCTTCCTCTTCGCGATCAATGGTTAAAACCACCTCTATATCGTCTCGTTTTTCCCATTCTTCTAAGACATCGTGATATAATACTTCTCCAGAATTTCGATTTCCATAAATTACCGTTATATTTCCGTAATCCTTTCTATGTTTCTCGTCTAGAACATATAAAATTAAAGAACGCAATGTTGAAAATGCAAAACCTCCACCAATCACAACGATGTTTTTTCCTTTTAGTTCTTCCATTGGCCAACCGTTCCCTAACGGACCCCTTAAACCGATAGTATCCCCAATATCGCTATTGTGAAAGGAAGAAGTAACCGTTCCCATTTTTTTAATCGTGAATTTAATAGTACCTTCTTCGGTGGGAGACGAAGCTATACCAATCGGACACTCCCCCTTTCCAATGATGCTAATCTCAGCAAATTGACCAGGAATATAATTAAAATTTTTATAATCCTCTTCTTTTACAAATTCTAATTCAAAAGTTTTTATATCATTAACTTCATTTTCTGAGACTATTGACTTAACTTTCGTAAACAAAGGAATATAAGGATTATGCATTAATTTTCTCACCCTCCTCTTTTTCTTCAATTTCAAGAATTTTATCAATTATCAATCTAAGTTCGTTGTTAACAGGGCAGGCGGTAATGCATCGTCCACATCCAACGCACCCTAAACAATCGTAATTCGATGGATAATAGCTAAACTTGTGCATTATCCGGTTTCTACACCTTTGTATTTTTTCCGGGCGAGGGTTGTGACCGCTCGTTTCAAGCGTGTAAAGGCACGATTGGCAAGTGTCCCAAATCCTTATTCGCCTTCCTCGGTTGTTATATTCGTCGTTTTCGTCGATTACGTCAAAACAAGTACAAGTTGGGCATA
>JAHQWP010000215.1 GCA_029856235.1 Promethearchaeia archaeon | reverse complement strand
TTTAGCGTAAAAATCCTTTAGTATCTTTTCTTGGTTTAGATAGCCTAGAGCCGCTTTTCCTTTTTTGTTCGTGGATTCAATCTCATCATTGAAGGTAATCTCAGAATCTATAAATTCATCTTCTAATTCCAATTCGTAATATTCTGGATCTTCTTCTCTTAAGATGTTCATTTCAATAGAGAGATTTTTCTGACGTTCAATTTGTTCTATTCTTCGTTCAAGACTTTTCAAAAACGCATATTTAGAACTTGTAAGGAGTTTTTGTAGCGTTGTTATGATGAATCCTATTCCAATATTCTCTTTACTCGTTGAAGTGTTGTAAATCTTCGCTAAATAGAGCCGAATTTCGTTGTAGAGTTCTAATTCTTGCTTCGTAGGGTTAACGATAATCGTTTTAACAACCCGTTCGTTTATAAAATCTTCTGAAAATACATTTTTCTTGCGATTCCTTATTAGAAATTGAGAAAGAGTATGGTCTTTTTCAATTTTCTTTAAGAGGTTTAATTTATATTCGTCGTCTGTTAATTGATCAAGTATCTCTTTATCCATCTTATTTTTATTTACATGGTTCAAGTTTTTAAGAAGTTTAATCGTATTCTTTACTTCAAAATTGTTGAGATTATCGATTTGATTAATGTTAGCTGTTAGTAAATTTATGAAAGGCATATTTTTCCGAAAGTGTTCAAAATCTGAAAAATTGTCAAAAGCTTCTCTTTGAATTAATTCTATAAGAGAATATAGTTCAAAGGAGTGTAATTGTAGGGGTGTGGCCGATAACAAAAGTACTGATTCAGAAGTTAAACTTAAATGTCTCGCTAAATCGTAGTTTAATGTTTCCCGATAATTTCCAGTAGTAGCGTTAACTAAATACCTACGTAAATGGTGAGACTCGTCAAATACAACTATATCCCAAGAAATTTGAGAAAGCAAATCTATATATTTCCTATTTCTCGCAAATTGGAGAGAACATATAATTAAATTATCGTAATAAAATGGATTTTGGAGCAACTCAACACTTCTATGAGTCCCTCTCTTCTTTAATTCTTTAATTTTCTTCCCGTCATATATTGTAAACTCAATGTTGAACTTATTTTGCATTTCAAATTGCCATTGTTTTACTAACGTTGCGGGAACGACAATTAGAATCCTTTCAGCAAGTTTTCTGGCCATCATTTCTTTTATATAAATTCCCGCTTCGATAGTTTTTCCTAGTCCAACTTCATCAGCTAATATAATTCGAGGAAAATATTCCTCTGACAACCTATGGGCAACATTTATTTGATGCGGCATAAGGGAAAGCCTAGAGTTATTAATACATTTTATTTGATATGAAGCGTAATATGAATGAAAGAGATTTGCCCAATATTTTATTAGAAAATTCTTAGGAGGATCAATCCTCTTTCTTGCTATTATTCTCTTAATAGGAGTTTCGTATTTTGAAATTATTTCTGATTCATAAATTTGAGTTAATTTTCCGTTTGGAAATAAAACTTCATAAGAGATACTTCCGTCCTTTATTAAAAAATTGCTAGTGTTGATGGTTCCAATTCCATTTTTAGTCAGGATTCTGTCATTAACATCATAAACGTAGTGTATAAGGTCTAGAGGATGGATTATTTTTACCACATTATTTTCAAACTTGACCTTGTATTTAGTTATAAAATATGAATCCTCGTCATCTAACGACCTGGAAGCTGGGATGTCTAATTTTTTTATAATTCTTCCTAATCCCAATTCAGGATTTAACCGAAAAATAACTAAATTACCTAAATTAAACTTCTGTCCTTTACAATAAGTATTATAACATTTAGAAAATTTTGAGGATAATTCATTGCCGCAGAAAGGACACTTGTATTTTTTAGGATTAATCATGGAAACCATTATCTTTATAATCAATTTAATATGAATAAAAGTAAAAATCTTTTTATTTAAAGTAATAAGTGGAATTTGCATGTCTGATGTAGGTATTGAACCAACGTATATTGGAAAAAATAAAAGTTTAGTCTTTGTTGTTCCAAAAGAACTTTTCTCAATGAGTGCAGGTCCTCCAGAGGTAATAGATCGCGAAACAGCTAAAATTTTTAGTAAATATATGAGAGGTACATTTAAAGGATTTCAAAATAGCAGGAAGACTAAATATGGAAACGAAAATAATACTAAAACAAAAGTATCTTCTGATTTCTGGGAAAAATTTGAAAACAAAGCAAAAAATCTTAACGTTGATTTTATAAGCTATATACCTATTAATGAAAACTTCATTTTTAAAGATCTAAAGGTGTACGGAAAAAATGGGATTATACTTGGTATGGAAATGAAATGGGATGATGGCATTGAAACTGCTCCGAGTGCGAATTGTGAAATAGAAGTGTTTAGAGTATATAAACTTTTAGGAGATATAACCATTGTATTAACTGAATTTTTAAAAGATCAAGGGTATAAAAGTGAAGCCCACCATCCTTTTGGGGGAAAGTTATTATATGGTCCTCATGTAGTTGCAGCGGGTTTAGGGATTTTGGGAAGAAGTGGACTCATAATTACACCTGAATTTGGACCAAGACAAAGATGGAGTATGATCACTACAGATGTGGATATTCCTGAGAGCTCGAAACAAAATTTTGATGAATTGGAAGAATTTTGTAAGAATTGTGGTTTATGTGTAAAAAACTGTAAAGGAGGTGCTATTTATAAAGAACCTATTGAAAAAGATTCGGGAATTTTTACTCATATCGACCGCTCTAAATGTATAAATTCTCTACTAAAAAACAATTACTGTTCATATTGTTTGAAAATATGCCCTCCAGGGATTCCCAGTAAAAATTTAAGAGATTTAAAAAAATAAAAAACATCTATTCTTTCTTATTAATATATTTTTCTTGAAGAAACTTATCAATTCCGTGAGCTGCTCGCTTGCCCGCTCCCATAGCAGAAATTACAGTAGCAGCCCCTGTTACTATATCTCCACCAGCAAATATTTCTTCAATGTTGGTTTGGAAATTTTCATCCGTTTTGATGTAGCCCCGTTTGGATATTTTCAGTTCCGGTATTGATTTAGTTATGATTGGATTTGCTTTTGTTCCTATGCCTATAATGATCGTATCTGTATCGATCAAATATTCGGAACTTTCGATTGGAATAGGACGCCTACGCCCAGATTCGTCATGTTCCCCTAATTCCATTTTAATGACTTCCATTTGTTTAAGATCGTCGTTTTCATCTCCAATAAATTTCACTGGATTTGTTAAGAATTGAAAAATAATACCTTCTTCTAACGCGTGATGATATTCCTCTCTTCTCGCAGGCATCTCTGCTTCGGACCTGCGATAAACAACAATAACTTTTTCAGCACCTAATCGTAAGGCGGTTCTAGCAGAATCTAAAGCGACATTTCCCCCTCCTATAACAGTTACAATTTTTCCAATTTTGATAGGAGTATCGTAATCAGGAAACTTGAAAGCCTTCATTAAATTTGATCGAGTGAGGAATTCGTTTGCAGTTAAGACGCCGTTTAAGTTTAATCCCGGTACTCTTAGAAATATTGGGAGTCCTGCTCCAACTCCAATAAAAAACGCTTTAAATCCAATTTCTTTCAAATCTTCGATTGTTAAAGTTTTTCCAATAATTATGTTATATTCAAGTTTAACATTTAGCATCTCTAAAGTCTCAATTTCACTTTTAATAATTTCTTTTGGTAATCTGAATTGGGGTATTCCATAACTCAGGACTCCGCCACCGATGTGGAATGCTTCAAAAATTGTAACATCATAACCGCTCATTGCCAGCTCTCCAGCACAAGCTAGTCCTGCCGGTCCTGCTCCTATAACTGCTACTTTAATCCCCTTTGGAACTGCACATTCGGGACACTCTTTAAGATTATTTTTTCTTTCCCAATCCGCGATGAACCTTTCTAGTTGACCAATAGCGATTGGTTCTCCAAGTTTATTCAAAACGCACGCTTCTTCACATTGAGTTTCTTGAGGACACACTCTCCCGCAAATTGCAGGTAATAAGTTGTCTGTTTTTATCTTGTAGAGGGCTTTTTTGTATTTTTTTTCCTTTAGTAGTTTAATGAATTGAGGAATTTTGATGTTAACAGGGCACCCAGCAACGCAAAGAGGATTTTCACACTGTAAGCAACGCTGAGTTTCTAATTCAACCATTTCTTCTGTTAATCCTAATGATACCTCTGCAAAATTTTTGATCCTTTCACTTGGATCTTGTTCTATCATTTTCGGTCGTTTTTTATTCTTCAATCTTTTTTTTCCCTTATTATTTTTTACTATGTCTATTGATGATCTCTGATTTCCCACTCTATGTCACCTCTCTTTTATGTTTTTCTAATGCCCTACACTCTTCGTCGTAGCATTCTAATGAATGTTTTTCTTGTTCAAGAAACCTATTAGCGCGTTTTAAAAGATTATCGAAATCGACAATGTGTCCATCCACATCTGGACCATCAACGCACGCAAATTGAACGCCACCATCAAGAGTAGAAAACCTACAGCTTCCACACATTCCCGTTCCATCAATCATTATCGTGTTCAAAGAGACAAAGGTTTTCACTCTGGGTAATCCCCCAGATCCATTAGTTGTAAGGACAACATATTTCATCATTACCAATGGTCCGATTGCGATAACTAAACTTATTTTTTTCTCTTGAATAATCTTTTTTAACGGATCTGTTACTACACCTTGTATCCCTTCGCTACCATCATTTGTTGTGATAATTAATTCGTCACTCACAGAGTTCATCCTATCTTTCCAAATTAACAATCCTTTACTTCTAGCACCTAATATCGTGATAATTTTATTACCTGCTTCTTTTAGTTCTTTTGCTTGAATATAACATGGAGCTATCCCAATTCCTCCGCCGATTACTACTATTGGATGTTCATACTTCTCAATGTGAATTCTATTCCCTAAAGGTCCTACTACATCAAGAATCTTATCTCCGACTCTTAGGTTACAAAGTAATTTAGTGCTTTTACCCACCACTTGAATTATGAGCGTTATGGACTCTTTTTCTCGATCGTAATCGGCAATTGTTAGCGGAATTCTTTCTCCAGTTTCATTAACTCTAACAATGATAAAATTACCCGCATAAGCTTTTTTAGCTATTAGTGGCGTTTTCAATACCATTTCAAAAATTGTTCCACTATTTCCAAGCTCAAATTTCTCAAGAATTTCGTAAGGCAAATTTAATCGAGACTCCTTTTTAATTAAAATTGTTATACAGTATTTTTAGTGATTCAAAGTTTAAAAATTATTTAAGGTTGTTATGATTGGGGTGTAAAAGAATGGGATTTAAAAAATTAATAAAGATAGGACTGATACATATTTACGGCATAAAAAGCATTTTACTAGTGAACGTTAGTAAGTCAATTACCTTAATTTTGTTTTTTAGTTCTTTATTCTCGTTTAGATAGCAATTGAAATGCGTTAAACATTTTGGGCACGTGGTAATTAAATATTCTGCACCAGTTTGGATTGCTTGTTTTATTCTCGATTCTTGTAGGAGCTTTGAGTTTTGATTACATGAGATGTAAGCAGAAACGCCGCAACAATCTGCATCAACTTTATTATTCTCCATTTCAATTAGTTTAATCCCGGGGATTTGTCTTATAACTTCACGGGGAGCATCGTAAACATCGCTCATACGACCAAGCCTACACGGATCGTGGTAAGTTACTTTAACTTCTCCCAAATTTGGAAAAGAGATATCTTCTAATAGTTTTTCTTTCATAATATACTCAGAAATATGATAAAGTTCGAAGTCGAACTCATCGCGTTTATTGAACAATTTTCTGTATTCGTTGTTCCAGGTATAATACCCTTCAGGGCAACTAAAGACGATAGTTTTCACTCCAGCGTCTTTGAACAATTTAACATTATATCTTGCTAACTTCTCAAAAGATTCTGTGTCGCCTTGCCAGATTATATCGTGTCCACAACATTTTTCGTCAGGTAAAACAACGGGGATAATTTCGTTCTGATTTAATATCCCGATTACGCTCTTAGGGACGGTGAGATAATCTGTAGCGTTATACGAACTCATGTTGTCTTGGTTTCCATAGTTACAAATCATAACACCAGAAGAATCAACAGCTCCAGCATAATCTTCAGGTATCTGGTCGGTATTGCTGCAACAATTGCAATTCAGACACCTATTTGCTTCTTTTATTGCTTGTTCTTCTGTAAATCCTAGTTCCATCTCTTCAAAACAGACTAATCTTTCTTCTCCCGGCATAAAGTTCATTTCTTGACAAGCATTAACTTGGATATACTTCTTAGGAATAGTAGATCGTTTTAAATCCTCATTATTTATCCTTCCTTCTTTCAAATCTACTCCACGGATATAACGATCTATTGAAAATGCGGCCTCTCTTCCATCTCCGATCGCATCAACTGCACACATTAAAGAATCAAAGATTATATCTCCGCCAGCGAAAACTCCTGGAATAGTAGTTTCGTAAGTTAAATTGTCAACTACTATTTTACCTCTCTCAATTTTTAATTTGTTATCAGTTGCAGTATTAATGGGAACCATGTCAAGGCCTTGTCCGATGGCAGTAACGACATAATCAACAACGATTTTATAATCAGAACCTTCCACTTTGTTTAAAGGTCTTCTTCCTGTTTCTGGGTCGGGTTCTCCCCATTCAATCTTATAACAATTTAAAGCCAATTTTCCATTAGGCTCTTGGGTAATATTTTTAGTCGAAGTTGTAAAATGATATTCCATAACCTCTCTCTCAGCTTCGTGCAAATCTTTAAGCACATTTTTAAGAGCCTCCTCGGTTAAAATGTCTACGAAATCGGCTTTTGTCGCCCCTAATCTAACGGCGGTTTCACCGACATCTACAGCGACCGCTCCTCCACCAATAATTCCAAATGTTTTACCTTTAAATTCATCTGGGTCTTCTGCACATTTATACTTTCGATCTAAGAGAAAGTCTATGGCAACATGAACATTAGGTAAATCTTCACCTTCTAATCTCAGAGTTTTTGGCACATATAGCCCTACCGCAATAAAAACGGCTTTAAATCCTTCTTTTTTTAAGTCATCAAGAGTGAAATTAGGACCAAACTCTTTATTTAAAACAATTTCGACGCCCATACTTTTTATAAAGTCAACATCGTGATCTAAAGCCTCATCAGAAAGCCTATATTGCGGAACTCCGTATCTTACGACGCCACCAGTTTTATCGCCCTTTTCGAAAATCGTGGGCTTATATCCCATTCTTGCGAGGTAGTAAGCAGCGGATAAACCTCCAGGTCCAGCACCAATAATTGCAACTTTTTCTTTCGTTTGGTTAACTGGTTTTATTTTACTTAAGTTTGGATGAGCAGCCTCGTAATCAGATACGAAACGTTTTAATTCTCGAATTGCTACAGGATCATCGTGATGTTGTCGATTGCAATTTAACGCGCACTGCGCAGTACAAATTCTCCCGCATAAATAAGGTAAAGGATTCATTTCTCTTATTAAATCAATAGATTCTTGAAACTTGCCCTCAGATATTAATGAAACATATCCTTGAACATCAACACCCGCAGGACAACCAACAACACATGGTGCAGTTCCCGTTAAAAATGGAACACACCCCATAAAATATGCGACTTCTCCTTGGTCTGCTATTTTCAAACCCGTTCCCTCTAAGAATCCAAGCTTATTGGTAAATTTTATCTTATCATCAGCCATTAATTTCGGTATGCTGGAATAAACTCTATCGTGATTACAACTACGTAAAGTCTCTTGTAGTGGTTCGTACTCTGAAGTCAAGGTTCTAAGTTCCTTAATAATCTCTGTAAAGTTGACCCCAGTTTTATCTTTAGTCATTGGGCAGTATTCTGTGCAGAGTCCACACGTTAGACAGTCCCAAATGTTATTATTTTGTAGTGCTTCCTCTGGAGTTAAGAAGGTTAAATCAGTAATCAGATTTCTCGGATAAAACAAATCTAAATAAGAGACGGGGCATACATTAACGCAGCGATTACAATTATAGCAATAGTTCGCGTGTGCAATGACATTTTTAATGATGTCACTGGATAGTATCTTGTCGTTTTTCTCACTTTTACTTTTTTCCGTAGTTTCGGTCATATAAATCCTATAACAGTCTTAGTTCTATTGTTAAATATAATTTAATGAAGTTTAAATATGCTTTTATTATCATTAAAAAGATTGCAAGGTGTTTTCGATATTGGATAATTTTCTAATCTTTTATTTTCAATTCACAAATCCATTTTTGGAGAATTGAGGATTACAATTTTAGTTAGGGTAGAGGTTGTGTAAATTAACAAATAACCTAATAAATAGTAATTCTCTATAATTAATATTAACTCTCATACAAAAAAAATCAAAAATAAAATTTAGTGAAAAACATGAGTAAAGCTAAAGATATTACTTTACCTGACGCCGTCAAGGGATATTCCCAAGTAAGACTCGATGTTGATTTAACGAGTGGAAAGATTTCAAAATCTACTTTATCTGATGAATTCTGCCGGGACTGGATTGGTGGTTATGGATTTGGAGCTAAAATTCTTTGGGACGAATTAAAACCAGGTGTGGATCCTTTAAGCCCAGATAATGTGTTTGTTTGGTCAATAGGTCCTTTTCCAACTACGATATTACCTACAAGCTCGAAATATGGCGTATTTGCTAAATCTCCATTAACGGGTATGTTTGGTATGGCTATTTCCTCAGGTTCAGTTGGAGCACAAGCACGACGCGCTGGAATCAACGCGATCGTTATCAAAGGAAAAGCTTCTGAACCAGTTTACTTGGTTGTAGACGACGATGATTACTACCTTGAACCATGTGAAAAAACTCTTTGGGGTAAAGGTAATTTTGAAACGGAAGAAATTCTAAGAGAAGAGTTTCAAGATCAAAGGTTAGCTGTGATGTCAATTGGGCCAGGAGGAGAACGAATGAGTAGATTAGGCTGTATAACTAACGATAGAAACCGACAGGCTGGTCGCACGGGAATGGGCGCAGTGATGGGAAGTAAAAATTTGAAAGCAATAGCATTTCGGGGTACAAAAGGATTAAAAGTTGCTCATCCCGTTGAATTTTACAAGCTAGCGAAAAAATTAATCAAAGTTGCTAATGGCCCTGCTACCGCCAAATATCGTGATTTAGGAACTCCAGCTGGAATAACTAGCTACAATAAACTAGGAATGTTCCCTACAATGAATTATCGTGAAGGAACATGGGAAGAGATTGACAATGGAGCTTTTACTGGCGATACGCTTAATGAAGATTGGGTAGTTAAAAAAGTTGCTTGCTCTCAATGTTCAATCGCTTGTGATCATATAGCAAGAGTACCTAAAACCCACCCCGAATACCCTAATTTAGTAGCTTCTATAGATGTTGAAATGTGTTATTCCTTTGGATCAAACACTGGTTGTAAGGATTGGCCAACTATTTTTAAATGCGTGGCTTTATGCGACGATTTAGGAATTGACGCAATTTCAGGTGGGGTTACAGCGAGCATGGCTTGCGAACTTTATGATCTCGGATTAATTACCAAGAAAGATCTTGGTTTTGAACTACCTTTTGGCTCTACTACTAATTTGGTACGATTTACAGAAGAAATGATCCTTGGCAAAGGGTTCGCCGGTGAAATCTTTGGAGATGGTTGTGAACAAGCTGGTATTAGGCTGGAAGAAAAAGGTATAAAGAACGCTAGTTATTACGGAATGCATATCAAGGGATTAGAAATGCCCGCGTTTGATCTTCATGGTATGACCTCATTCGCTGTTGGTGAAAGTGTTTCAATTAGAGGTGCATGCCACCTACGAAATGGTGCGTATGGTTTAGATGCAAAAGGAACATTTGACAGATTTGGTTATGATAAAGGTCTCGAACGCGGAAAGAAAATCAAGGCGACTGAAGATGTATACGGGATTATTGATTCGTACGTCATATGTAAATTCACTCGCGGTATCTACGAAAACGATGCAGAGATGGCTAAAGTTTACGAATTAGTAACTGGCATACCTCATACGGAACAATCTATGTTGACCCGAGGAGAAGCTATTATTAACCTTTCTAAATGTTTCAATATCCGAGAAGGATGGACTCGAGCTGATGATCATCCTCCAGAGAAGTTCTTTAAAGAAGCCCATACAAAAGGTCCTGCCAAAGGTGTCGTTTTAAAAGAGGGTGGATATCAGAAGTTATTAAGCGGCTACTACGAAGCAAGAGGTTGGGACACTGAGACGGGTATTCCTACGGATGATACTCTTAAGAGGTTAGGTTTAGATTTTGTTATTGGAAAATTGAAGCCAGCTGGAGGTAAAAAGTAATATGTCTAGATCTTCCTTAAAGAAACGCGGAGGAAAAATGCATCAATTTATAATTATCGACCCTGATCTATGTACAGGATGCGAAACATGCGAATCAGTGTGCTCATTTGTCCATGACGGTGAATTTAACCCTATTAACACGCGAATCCACAGAGTGCGAATTGAACCCGTTTTCAATATTGCTTTAGCGTGCCAAAAATGTGAGGACGCGCCATGCATTCGTAGTTGTCCTGAAAAAGCTCTGGAGAAAAATGAAGAAACAGGTTCTATAATTGTAGACGACGAAAAATGCAATGGTTGCGCGTATTGTATCAGAGCATGCGATTTTGGTGTGATTAATTTGCATATCGACACCCAGAAAGCTCTTATATGTGATCTCTGTGAGAACATGAAAGAGGATTTCATTGATCCAGAAGTGGGTAAACCTGAACCTCAATGCATTGCCGTTTGTCCAAAAGAAGCCATCAGTTTGAAAAATGTCGAACAAATTGGCGAAGAAACCAGAATAGAAGCTGTAAAGCGTTTGTTTGGCGATGTTTCGCAATTTGGCGGTAAATAAATAATTTTTTATTTATTTTATTTAATTTATTTTTTTATTCCTTTATTTCTATAAAACTTAAGCATAATTTAGTTACAATCTTTAAGGGGACTCATAAATCGATCCATTGTCCGTTTCGTTAATGGTATCATATCTTCACATTTTTTAATATCTACATCTTTCCTTGTCATAAAATTACCGATCTTTTTTCCTTCAGAAGTTATTATTCCCATTACATCTTTTCTGCGTCCTCAAAAAAGGAAATTCAATGACTATAATTAGGTTTAATTTTTAAATGAAATTATTCTAACAAGAATTTAAAAAAATAAAAAACACTGATAAATTAGTATTTTCGTTTAGAAAAAAAAAGAAAAAGTGAGTTATATTTTCGAATGTTTCTTCTTTTTTCTTCCAGTTCCTCCTCCCCCTCCGCCTAGTCCTGACAAATCAAAGGCACCATCAGTAGCAATTGCGCAAGCAATTATTAAAAGCACGATAGCCACCACAACGACAGCTAAAATAAGAGCTACTAATAAAATCCCAAGAATTTTAAAAAAGGTGTATATCCAATTTTCGTTTTCAACTTTTGCAACGGTTCGAACGCCATAGAAAATTAAAATTAAGGAAATAACCAGGATATACGCAAGTGAGATAGGTACTGTAATTAAAAAGTTTTGGATATTGAACATAACGATGAAAACGAGTTCTAATATGGCACATCCAACTAAGAATAATAATATATGCGCCCAAATATATCCTTTAGAGAAGTATTTATCTCTTAAAATGAGAGTTAAAAAGTTTACAATGAGATTTGCACCGACGGATAGACTGACAAACATATGAACTTGGGGTATAAATTCGGTAAAAATTACTATAGGTAGACTTAAAATTCCTAATAGAAAGGAAAGTATTAGGAAGAGTGAGATGCTCAATAGTGTTTTATTATATTTAGAGGCAAAGAAAAATACGATAAATAAGTTCACTTCTACTATTACAATTATAATATAGGCCAACATGTTTCGTCCTGTTAAATCCAAATCTGAGAAAAGAAAGCTAAATAAAAATTCCCCAGATAACCAGACTATTGAACCCAATAGAAGGATAGGATATATTTTGCCAATTAGTATTTTTCTTTGAATTGAGGAAATTTGGTATTTTGTTTTTTTTTTAGATTCTTGAGATTCTAACATGAATATTCACCCATCGAAAGATCTTTTTAATTTTTACTTAAATGTAATGTTTCAATCATAAGTTATAATCTTTATTCTATTTATATCTAATTCGGTTATTAACAAGTATAACAACAATGAAGAAAGTCTTAAACTCAAAAATAATCGTTTTTAAACTAATAATAATTGAATTTTAATAATAAGAACCATTTGCATGATCATATTTATTGAATCAAATACAATTAATTCAAAGCGTTATAAGAAGAACCATTTATAATTAGGAGGATACAAATATAAAAGGTGGAAAGTATGTCTGAAGAACAGACCAATAGTAAACACAAAATCGGAGCATTTATATGTAGATGAGGAGTTAATATTGGGGGCATTTTAGATGTGCCTAAAATTGTAGAAGAAATTGATAAACTCGATGATGTTTACGCTTACGAGTATTTAAATTTGTGTACGTCTGGAGGAGCCGAATTTATTAAAGAACAAATAGACGAAAAAAACTTTGACAGAATTATCTTGGCTGCTTGAACTCCAATAACACATGAACCAGTATTTCATGCTATTTTAAAAGAAGCAGGATTGCCACAAAGATATTTGGAATTTGTAAACATTAGAGAACATTGTAGTTATGTTCATCAAGCAATGGAAGTAAGAGATGATGCTACACTGAAAGCAATAGAATTAGTAAAAGCAGGGATTTCAAGATCGCAATTTTTGGAAGAGATACCTACAAAAACAGTTAATGTAAAACCTACATGTTTGGTTATTGGTGGAGGGATTGCTGGTTTAAGTGCTGCAATTGATTTGGGAGATGCGGGATATAAAGTGTATTTAGTTGAAAAGAAGACAACAATCGGTGGTCGTATGTCTCAATTAGATCGAACATTCCCCACGGACGATTGTTCAATATGAATTCTCGGACCTAAGATGCTTGAAGCTGATCGTCATCCAAATATTGAAATGCTTACCTATAGTGAAGTAGAAAAAGTCGAAGGATATATAGGGAACTTTAGAGTCCGAATAAGAAGAAAAGCTCGGTTTGTCATTGAAAGCGAATGCACTGGCTGTGGGGCATGTACGGAAGTATGTCCTATATACGTTCCCAATTATTTTGATGAAAATCTTTCAGCTCGTAAGTGCATCGATATTTCATTTGCTCAAGCAGTTCCGGCGGTATATGATATTGTAAGAGAATCGTGTGTAGAATGTTTTGCATGTGTCGAATCTTGTGATTTAGAAGCGATAGATTTTAGCCAACAAGACGAAATAGTAGAACTTGAAATAGGAACTATAATTGTAGCAACAGGATGGGACATCTATCAAGAAGATGATTATGGTTACGGGAAATACGAGAATGTTATCACACAAATCCAATTAGAAAGAATCCTTGCTCCAAATGGTCCTATGTTCGGTCATTTGGTACGCCCCTCAGATAGAAAACGTCCAAAGAAAATATTATTCATTAACTGCGTAGGATCAAGAGATGTAAAAAAGAATGCATATTGTAGTGTAGTTTGCTGTAATTTATCTGTTAAGAATTCAAAACTTATAATCTCAGAATATCCCGATTCCGAAATTACAGTATGTTATATAGATATGAGATGCGGAGGGAAGATGTATGAAGAGTATTACAGAAGAGCTAGGGATGCAGGAATTCTTTTTGTTAAAGGGATGATAGGAAAAATAGAAGAAGATCCATTAACAAAGAATCTTACCGTTGAATTTGAACCAGTTGGGACAGATACAATAGTTAAACTAGAAGTTCATATGGTTGTTTTATCATCGGCATCACTACCTTCTCAGGGTACTAACGAAATTGCTTCTATAATGAATATTGAGAAATCACCAGATGGATTCCTAAAAGAAGTGCATCCACGTTTAGAGCCAATAAAAACGAAGGTTCCAGGTATTTACATAGCAGGTTCTTGTCAAGGTCAAAAGTCTATTGAACTAACAGTAAGCCAAGCTAAAGGAGCAGCATCTTCAGCAGGCATTCCAATGGGACAAGGAGAATATGTTATTGAACTAATACGCGCCCAACC
>JAHQWP010000214.1 GCA_029856235.1 Promethearchaeia archaeon | reverse complement strand
GAAGATAATATTGGATATTATGAGTTTTTGACAATCATTCACGAAATATCGAAAAAATCGCAATCTATACAAAGAGACTCAATAAAAAAAGTCTATGAGAACTACGATTTGAGGTTATATCGCAAAAGATTAGATAAAGAAATCGCAAAGCTCGATAATTTATTAATTAAGTAGAATCTTTCCTTATAACTATACTTTTTTTTATTTAAATCCCGTTTAATTTATCGGATATTAACTCTAAATAAGATCTTCTAATTGATTCTTCTTTTTTAATTTCAAATTTGGCTAAAAATTGGAATAGTATCTCCTTACTCTTCTCTACATTATCTATTGATTCTGTTATTAATTCTACTTCCACGAAGTGTTGCTTTAAAATCGGAATGTAATCGATTAGAGCTTCTATTCTCGTCCCTTCAAACATAAAATCATATAACTCTCTTTTCTTTACAACAGTGAAAATGTCTCGAAATCCTAAGAATTTAAGTAGGTTTTTCATGTCTTCAATTGCGCTTATTTTTATTTCGATCTCTTCTCTTGTTTTTGTTGTTTTATCAATTTTTTTACCTTTATATGTTATATAATAGTTAATTTTTTGAGGTTTTGAGATATTGTCTTTTAAAAATTCAACAGATTTTCTTAATCTTAATGCTTCGTCAGTTTGTTTAAAATCTCTTGATCCTTCAGGCATATTAAAGTAAGTGTCTTCGTGTTCTAACGAGAGTTTATAAATTCCATTGTTTTCTTTAAACTTTTTCCTCATAAGATTCGGATCGGAGATTTTAACTTTAATCTCAACTTCAATCATGTTGGTCCCCTTTTCTATTAAAGACTAATTGATTAAATAATAATACACTTCCTTATTCTTAATTTTTTAGATAAGTAAGAATTTTATATAACAAAAAAATGATTAATTAAATATAGAAATACGAAATGCGGGATCATTATTGATTCTTTCAAAATAAGAAAAAAAAATAAGAAAATAAACAGCTATAAGGTGTTGCTGTTAATTTAATCGATTTTAGTTTTATTTTTGGTATTCATTCTTTATTCGGCGTTTTTTGGTAAAAATTAACGCTAAAATGCTTAATACAGTAATTAGTACGAAACTATTTCCAAAGGGAATACCTCCCGGAGTTCTTCCTGTAATGGTTACCGTTATTATTCCTGAAGCTGAATTTCCATTTTCGTCCGTGAAAGTGACATTAAATGTATAAACTCCAGACGCGAATCCATCTGGGATGGTATAGTTTATTGGGTCTCCGCTAGTCCAAGTAAACGGACCTACAGAAATACCATCCCCTACCAGTTCGATTGTATATGTTCCTGGAAATATATCTGTTGCTGTCCATGAAATGTTCAAATCACTATATCCAACTTCAATTGTGATATCATCACTGCTAAACATTATAACTGGATCTGTTGTATCTTCGACTGTATAAATGATTGTGTCAGTTATAAAATTTCCATAATCGTCTGTAAAGTTGACTGTATATGTGTAAGATCCTAAACTAAATCCATTCGGGATGTTATAAGTAATTTCACTACCACTTGTCCATGCTAAAGGTCCTAGTACTAAACCTGAACCTTTTAATTCAACCGTATAATTATAAGGATCAGTATCTGTTACAGTCCAAGATAAACTTTGACTAGTATATCCAAATTCTACATTGAAACTTCCCGGACTATTAGTTATAACTGGTGGATCATTAACATTAACTGTGAAATTAACAACTTCTGTTTGATAATTGTCGTAGTCATCTGTAAAATTAACAAGGTAATAATAATGACCTGCAGCAATATCATCTGGGATATTATATGTAATTGCTAATCCAGATGTCCAACTTATTGGTCCTGCTACCAAACCAGTTTCAGAAAATTCAACAGTGTAAGTATCTGGATGAAGATCAGTTGCATTCCATGTAATAGACGCACCAGTGTATCCTTCTTCTACAAATATACTAGGAGAACTATATGTGATTATCGGGGAGGTAGAATCTTGAACTGTTAAAGTAAATATGTCCGATATCGAATTTCCAAGAATGTCAGTAAAATTAATTAAATATGTATAAGTTCCAATACCAAATCCATCAGGAATATCGTATGCAACTGCATTTCCACTTATCCAACTGCTTGGCCCTGCTACAATTCCTGATCCCATCAATACAATAGCATAAATGTTTGGATTGGAATCAGTTGCAGTCCAAGATACACTCGCTTCAGTATATCCCAATTCAACAGAATAATCACCCGTAGAACTTATTATTATTGGGATATCCATTCCATACCTCTGTCGGACTTGGATGATTGCTAATCCCGCATTATTATCGGCTACGTAAGCATAGTCTCCACTAACCACTACATCACGAGCAGAAATTGTTGTATCTTCATAAATTGGAGTTCCTGGGTTAGAAGGATTTGATATATCTATAATAGCTAATCCGGAATTTGCATCAGCTATAAAAGCTGTATTTCCACTGACAAAAATTCCATGTGCATGATAATTCGTATCTTCATAGACTGGCGTTCCTGGATTGGTTGGATCGGAGATGTCTATTACTGCTAATCCATGAGTATAATCCGCGAGGTAAGCATAGTCTCCACTAACAACTATATCCTGAGTATTACCAGCTGTATCTTCATACACAGGTGTTCCTGGATTGGTTGGATCGGAGATGTCTATTACTGCTAATCCTGAAGCACCATCTGCTACATATGCATAATCTCCACTTACATATACATCACTTGCCCAATCTGCTGTATCCTCATATGTTGGTGTTCCTGGATTTGTAGGATCGGAAATATCAATCACGGCTAAACCAGATTCTGCCGTAGCTACATAAGCATAATCTCCACTCACGTAAACACCCAAAGCATATGAGGTAGTATCTTCATAAACTGGAGTTCCAGGATTAGCAGGATTTGAAATATCAATCACTGCAAGACCTTCTTCACTAACCGCCATAAATGCATAATCTCCATCTACAAATACGTCAAATCCATTACCAGTAGTGCTTTCAACTGCTGGTGCCCCAGGATTTGTTGGATCCGAGATATCGACTACCACAAGTCCACCAGAATGATCTGCGATAAAGACATGATCTCCGTCTACGTACACTCCGTGAGCTTGTACCGTATCTACATAGAGGGGTGTTGTTGGATCTATATTTTCCGATATATCTATAATGGATAAACCTTGATCCGTACATCCAACATAAGCGTAATTTCCACTAATATAAACACCACGGGCGTATCCATTTAAGGCTTCGTAGATGGGTGCTCCAGGATTTGTTGGATCCGAAATATCAATAATCGTCAATCCATAAAACTCATCTGATACGTATGCAAAATCTCCGCTTAGATAAATACTCGCTGCTGCTCCACTTGTATCTTCATAAACTGGTGTTCCAGGATTAGTTGGATCAGAAATATCGATGATCGCTAAACCTGAATTATGATCTGGCACATATGCATAATCTCCGCTAACATATACATCACGTGCATTTCCACTTGTATCTTCATAGACTGGTGTTCCAGGATTAATTGGATCAGAAATATCGATGACAGCCAAACCTGAACTACCATCTGCCACGTATGCATAATTTCCACTTACATAAACACCTCCTGCGTTTCCTGTTGTATCTTCATAAATTGGTGTTCCAGGGTTAGTTGGGTTAGAAATATCGATTATTGCTAAGCCCGTACTACCATCTGCTACATATGCATAATCTCCGCTAACAAAAACATCCCATGCCCATTGGTTCGTATTTTCGTAAACGGGTATTCCCGGGTTAGTTGGGTCAGAAATATCTAAAACAGCTAAACCTGCATTGCCATCTGCAACATAAGCATAATCGCCGCTCACAGAAACACCCCAAGCCGTTGTAGTTAAAGCTTCATATACAGGTGCTCCTGGATTAGTGGGATCAGAAATATCGATGACAGCCAAACCTGAACTACCATCCGCTACGTATGCAAAATTTCCACTCACAAAGACGCCATAGGATTCTCCAGTTGTATTTTCTTGATAGACAGAAGAATAATGGGGGATTTGAGTATATATAGTTTGATTAGAATTATCATTATAAATTTGAGAAATATTCTGCAAGTTCAATAACATATTTGTGCTGAGAAATGATATAATAAAGATTAGAAAGAATTTTTTTTTAGATAATTTATTTTTAGTTCTCTGCATTGAATTACCTTTTTATAAATTTCTTATTAATATTTAGTTATGTGCTAAATTATTAATAAATCAATGAGTCGAATGTGGACAAAATAATCCAATTCGATATCTCGAAGGATTATAATTCTTAATAAAAAATTTGCATAATCATGACACAATAGTCAATTTCTTATTTTGCTGAGATTTTAAAATGGTGTAATATAAAAAGAAAAAAATTGAAAATTAAATTGAATTTTATCCTTTTTAGTCTGATTTACTAAATATCCGACGTTTACTTGTAATATATAGTACTACTATACTTATAATGGTAAATAATAAGTAGGTGTCTCCAAATGGTATTCCTCCTCCTGGAGTTGCACTATTAATAGTTACTGTAATAATATGAGTAGCAGAATTACCACTAACATCAGTTACTGTAATGTTAAATGTATACACTCCCGCTTGAAGTCCCTGAGGAATATTATAATTAATCTGGGTTTCACTTGTCCAGGCCAAGGGACCTATTGTTAACCCTGTTTCTACTAACTCAACTGTATAAGTACTTGGAGATTCATCCACATAGATCCAATAAATAGTTGTATCACCATATCCAACAGTTATAGAGATATCACCCGAATGAGTCATAAATACAGGGTTGGTGGTATCCTCTATGGTCACCTTTACTATGTCGCTTATGACATTTACACCTTGATCATAAAAATTAGCTCGATACTCATATTGTCCAATGGCAAGTCCATCGGGTATGTTGAAGTATGTATTTACACCAGATTCCCACGGAGTAGATGTTTGAACAATACCTCCTCCTAATAATTCAACTATGAAATAGTCAGAAGATGCATCAGTTACGTTCCACGATAAAGACTGCCCCGTGTATCCTGCTTCTAAAGTTCGATTGTTGGGTGTTTGTACAAATACGGGATCGATAGTATCATAAATTGTAAATTGCACGTTATCATTAATATGATTTCCATAATCATCATATAGAGTAAGTGTATAATAGTATGTATCTACGTCCATTCCAAGTGGCAGCTCATATTCAATAGCGACACCCGATGTCCATGGAGTAGCTGTTACAACATATCCTGCCGATTGATCGAAAATCGTATAGTAGTCAGGATTAGCATCTGTTGCTGTCCAAGAAAGAGTTAGTCCTGAATAGTCTGATTCAGTAGTAAAATCACCCTGAGCAATCGTAACTACCGGTTCTTCTTTATCGATCCGTTGTCGGACTTGAATGACTGCTAATCCCGAATTATAATCGGCTACATAGGCATAATCTCCACATACATATACACCACGAGCAGATCCAGTTGTATCTTAATAGGTGGATGCCCCCGGATTACGAGGGTTATGCATTTCAATAAATCCTAATCCTGATTCATTAGCTGCCAAAAAAACAGTTTTTCCACTTACTTGAATCCCATATATATAATCAGCTGTCCATGCATAGTAGGGAGTTCCTGGAGTTGTTGGATCCGAAACATCAATAGTCGCCATTCCTGATAAACCATCTGCTACATAAGCCCAATCACCGCTTACATAAACATCCCGAGCATTTCCTGTCGTATCTTCATAAACAACGAATGGTCCTGGAGTTGTTGGATCCGAAACGCGGATAATTGCTAAACCAGAACTACCATCCGCTAAATAAGCTCGATCACCGCTTACATAAACATCATATGCAGTTCCAGTTGTATCTTCATAATAAACAGAGGAACTATGGGGTAATTGTGTATTAATTATTTCAATAGGATTCTCCTATTCAATAACAATTTGAGGAACACTATATAAATTCATTAGTTAATTTGGAAATGCGATAAATGTTGATAACAGCAGAATCACTAATAGACCACTAATTTTTATTGATTTAAGAGTAGTATTTTGCATTAATTTGCTCCTCTTTTTTATAAATTGTAAAGATTCATTTTAATATTTAGTTATCACACAAATGTTGATAAACAATTTGGTCATAAAAGACATATTTGTCCAATTTTTTTAAAAATAATGATGATTTTTATATCTCAAGATAATTACTTAATATTAATGAGTCAGAGTTGATTTTCAATATCTTTTAATAATTCTATCCTTAAACTTGCAGAACATTATGGCTACTTACCTTACATGCTTGAAAGATATTTTCAATTCTTAGGGGAAAACCAAACTAAACTATTACTAGATGCAAATGAAAAACCATTAACACCTTCTATTAGAGTCAATACGATTAAAATAGAGAAAGAAATTTTGAAAGATAGACTAGAAAACAAAGGATTTAAATTAGAACCAATTGATTGGATACCTTACGGATTTAAAATTAGGAACCCTCCATTCAATTTGGGATCAACTCACGAATATCTCCAAGGATATTATTATTTACAGAGTATAGCTCCAATGTTACCTGCTTTAATCCTCAACCCAATCCCAGGTGATGTTGTGATTGACATGTGTGCTGCTCCGGGTGGAAAAGCAACACACTTAGCTCAGATATTGAATAATGAAGGGAATTTAATCTTAATTGAAAGAAATCAAAAAAGAATAGCCGCATTAGAAGTTAATCTCTTAAGAATGGGGATTATTAATTCAATTATTATAAACGATGACGCTGTAAATTTACCAAAAATAAAAATCAAGGCAGATAAAATATTATTAGACGCACCTTGTACTGGTGAAGGACTAATCAGACAAGATCCTTCTAGAAAAAAGAGTAAGCAAATGAAAGATATTAATAAAATGAGTATTATCCAAAAAAATTTGCTTGAATCTGGTTTGAATTCTTTAAAACCGGGTGGAAACTTATTATATAGCACTTGTTCGATCGCTCCTGAAGAGAACGAAATTGTAATAAATGAAGTTCTTAACTCATTATCCGGTTATGAAATTAGTCAGCTTCAACACACTTACGGTGAAAATGGGCTTACGGAAGTATACGGCAAATCGCTTACGGAAGATTTAAAATATTCTCAGAGACTTTATCCTCATCTTCACGATACGATTGGTTTTTATATCTGTATGATTAATAAGCTTCATTAGTTTAAACTTTAATGTGTAGCGTACCAAAGCTAGATTAAGTTTTACTTCATTGTTTCTTTCTTAAATATCGCCCTTTATCACTAATATTTATAGCATAAACATCATTAGGCTTAACTTTTGAAATTGTTTCATTATTGACTCGTGAGATGCCTAATCCGACGATCTCATCAATCTCATTCAAGATCAATAAGAAATCTTTTTCTTTTAGATTAGTAGGGCTTTTTTTGACCATTTTCTTTAGTATATTATTTCCATATAGAAATGATTTCTCTCCACCTTTAGTAAGATGTAGCTGTTTAAAATCGGTAAAGATGCCATTTTTACATAAATACTCCACTCCCTCTATGCTAAAATAAAAGATTCCCTTTTTCAAGAAACCAAAATATAAACCCGCAGCGTAAATTCGATTTAAAATATTAATCTCATTAAAAGATTTCTGCTGTTCATCTGTAATCAAGTAAATGGAAGGATAGTCTTTTTGGGTAGTTGAATTATTGATTAAGATATAGAGCAAATTCTTCATGTTCTCTAAAATATGTGATAATTCAGGAGATATATTGTTAAAAGTAGTAGCAATTATTGATGTTTCAATAGAATTAATCTGTCTAAAAATTCGTGTATTAGTCATTATTCGTTAAAATAAAAAGAGTTAAGAAGATTTATTATTATTAATCAATAAAGTTATTAAAAAATAGTGTTATCGAAAAATGGGTATTCGGAAAATTGAAGATGAAATTGATCTAAGAGAAGCTATGAAGAAGAAGGCAGCGGAGCTAAAAATTAAAGATATGGAAGCAAAAGCATCAACAGAAAACTTCACAAAAGAAAGGCTTACAGATTTAGCAAAGAAGCACGGAGTGATTTTAGCTTTAACTCCCGAATTGAAGGAAGAAGTTAAAGCTTTACAGAAGCAGTTTAATATTCCCTCGTCCAAAATAATTACAGAGCAAATTACAGAAAACGATGTCTTAAAGAAATTTTCAAAAATTAACATTGAAAATTTAGGAATGCTCGCCTACCAAAGAATATTGATGCAAAAAGATGAGATTGGAGTTGGGTTATTACCCATTTCTAAAGTGTATGACCTCGTTAACACCGGTATTTTAAAAGGTATTTTAGAGCTAAAGGATCTAGCCAAAGCTTTAAAGATGCTCAAGAAAAATCGTATAATTGACGATTTACAGGAGCTCGATTCCGGTATCGTTATGGTTAGGTTCTTTCCAGTTCAATACACAGGCGATCAAGTAAAAGTTGTAGGAGTTGCCAGAGAAAAAGGCTTTATTTCTGTTGAAGATGTATGTACTGCTTTAAATTGGTCTCAAGATCGCGCATTAGAGACTTTAAAATCACTAGAAAAAACTGGAGTAGCAAAGTTAAGAGAATCTCTCTTAAAGGGGAAGCAATGGTATTTCCCTTCTTTATAATTGAATTACTCAATTTTGATCTTAAAAGATACTTGCCCATCATCTAATTCAATAATCTTCCCCCTCTTTTCCTTTTCTAACATTTTAAAAATTTTGACAATATCTTCACTGGGAAGTTTACTAAATTCTTTGTTGGATTCTCTTATTTCGAATACTAAAATTGGTTCTAGTGGAGATATCTCCATGGCCCACTCGTAAATTTCTTCTGCCCAATTATCTAGACTTTTCCAATATATCCTCAATTTTTCTTTAGTCTTTGAAAGCCATTCAGCTTGCTCTTTGGTAACTAATTCATTAGCAATTTCTTCTAAAGCTTTCTTTCGGTCTTCAAAATTAGAAAAGGGTTTCTCTGATTCAGTTTGCCTTAGATAAAGTATATGAAGGATAGCATAACGAGCGTAATCAAAAAGAACTTTTGACCACTCATTCTTCCAAGATTCGTAATCTTGTAAATCAGTCTTTTTATTGGGAATGGAATACATGAAAATACGCCTTTTTTCTTCAAGCCAAGGGTAGTCGTTTAACAGTAGTTCATAAGTAGATATTTCTTTGGTTACTGCTCCTCTCTCTTTCACTATTTCCAATTCAAGTTCTCGTAGTTCTATTTCTATTTGAGCAGCGTTTTGTTCGTAGGCTTTGTGATCGATCTCTCCCATTTTTGATGTTAGGAAATCTTCGATCTTATTAAGACGAGCTTCAATTTCTTCACTTGGAAGCCCTTCAGTGCTAGGTTCTGATTCTAAATCTTCCGATTTATCTTCAATCTCTTTTAATTCCCTTTGTCTTTTAAGTTCTTTTAGACGAGCTAATTCTTTCCTTAATCCATCTAATTCTCTTTCAGGTATTTCTTTAACTTCCTTAACTTCTTTAACAGCTTCGTCGGGTTTCTCTTTTTGGCGTTCCATATCCTACATCCTTGGTTGTTTTTAATACTCTCCGAATTCTGTTGCCCATTGTTCGTAATGATCTAGTGCCGAATCAGTAGTCATAGGTTTTACTTTCTTCAAAGTCTTCGTAAAATCTTGTAAATTAATATCTCTTACAATAACTTCTTGATCAGTGTTTTCCAGAAGCCCTCCCATATCTAATTCCCTTATGGGGATCATTATAACTTCTCGACACACATTAGAGATATCTCTTCCAGAATATCCTTCCGCTCTAACTCCTAATTCGATAAAATCCTCCTCAGTTAGCGCCATGTTAATACCTGCGGTGTGGATTTTAAAAATTCCAACCCTAGCCGTTAAATCTGGAAGTGGAACATAAACTTTTTTCTCAAACCTACTAAGCATAGCTGTATCAATATCCCAGGGTCTATTGGTTGCTCCTAATACTAATAAAGGTTTCTTAGAGCCCGATTTAATTCCTTGAATTTCGCTTAAAAGTTGAGTTTTTACTCTCCTTTCACCTCCACCTTCGTGACCCTCACCTCTTTTGGTCGCTACTGAATCAATTTCGTCCATGAAAATTAAACTAGGCGCTTTAATACGTGCAACTTTAAAAAGAGAACTAATTAACTTCTCACTTTCCCCTAACCATTTACTTAATAAATCTGCTGAGGAGACGCTAAAAAAAGTTGCTTGACATTCAGTAGCAGCTGCTCTGGCAAGTAGAGTTTTTCCACATCCAGGAGGTCCAAATAACAATATGCCTGACCAAGGTTTTCTTGCTCCCGTAAACAAATTAGGTTTCATTATAGGTAAGACTATCGCTTCTCTTAAAGCTTGTTTACTTCCTTCCAAACCCGCGATATCAGTCCATTTTACATCAGGAGATTCAGTTAATATAGTTCCTGAAATCGAGTCAATTATTTCTTGTTCTTCAGCGGAATATTCTCCCTCTTCTGCTTTTGGTTCGCCTTCTTTAGGCTCACTTGGTCTACTAGAAGGTCTTCCTCTCCTAACTTTGGGACCGCTTAAATGGACTTTAAGTACGTTAGCACGATCTAAATACTGCTCGATTTGTTCATGACATTTTCTTACCATTATTGGATTTTTATTGTATTGTACGAATTGTATTAAAATTTCTGCAGCTCTTTGATATTTATTTAATGCTTGCCGATAATGCCCATTTTCGTCCAATTCTACGGCTGCTTGCGCTTCTTGAACGGCATATTGGTAAAGCTTACTATCAACACTACTCAACGGCGATAACCTTTTAAAAGTAATTATTTATCTTATTTATCTTAAAATATTATTATTATTTATAGGTAAGCTAGTTCAATGTTTATTTTATTAATTAATTCTTCCAACTATATCAAATTTTCTTTTTAAAAAGGTATGTAAACATTGGTCTACAACAAAGAATTATATAATCTTGATTTTTCTTATATTATATAAAAAAAATAATAAATGATGAATTAAGATGGGTTTTCTCAAAGATATGAGTAACTGGCTCTCAGGAGGCAAGAAAAAAGATACAGTTCGTTCAGCAACAGTTAAGCTAAAAGTTTTTAATAAAAGATTAATGAGAAACACAAAAAAAATGGAGATGACAGCAAAACAAGCAAGAGATAAAGCTGTACGACTTAGGAAGGCTGGTGATATGGATGGATCCGAATTTCACGCACGCAATTATCTTCAAGTTAAAAAACAAGCTAGAGCAATTGACCACTTTAGAACGAATTTAGAAGGTATGGTGTTTAAATTAGAGCAAGCTAACGCAGTTAAAGATATAGCCGATATTATGAAGGGGATTGCCATGAGCTTAGGCATGTTAAAAACTCAATTCTCAGTACCTGAACTTACAGAATTAATGACAGAAATCGGTATTGATATGGAAGATTTCGAAGTAACTCAAGAGATCACATCAGATGGAATAGACACTATGACTTTAGATACTGCTGTCACTGATAATCAAGTTAAAGAGATATTAGGTGAGATCGATGCAGAAATACAAGTTGAAGTAGGCGGAGCTTTACCCTCTATAGATCCTGATGGAAAAGTAAAAGAATTGGAAGACGAATTAAATAAATTGAAGTCGAGAGATTAGGTTTCCTTTTTTTTTAAGTTTCATTTACTCCTTATCAAGCAAAATTATTTAAGTTTAAACTCTATTTTTATAATATTCTTTACCTCAAATTATATAAGTGTTATATATGAATCCAGAAGTAATCGCGATTGGAAGTTGCACACTCGATTGTATGCTACAAGTTAAAGATATCCTTAGATTTGAATTATTGGATAAGGACCAGATAAAAAAATATACAGCAATAGAATACAGCCGCAAATTGAATGTAGAGAGAGTTTTATTTGTACCGGGTGGTTCTGCTGCTAATATTGCGTCAAATTGTGCGATGCTAGATTTAAAAAGTGCATACATCGGAATATTAGGGAACGATTTCTCAGCAAGTATTTGTTTAGACGATATGAAAAAGAGGGGCGTCGATCTTTCAAATGTCATTCAGACCGAAGAAGATAGTACAGCTTTTTCGGTGATTTTAAAAACGGAATGGGGAAAAGACAGAAGTATTTTGGCGTACAAGGGAGCAAATAACTTGCTTAAACCTGAGCATGTTAAAGAAAAATTTTTTCAAGATATTAAAGCATTTGCTTGGACTTCTTTAACTACTGATAGTGGTTGTAGAGCGATAGAAAAAGCTCTAAATTTCACGTTAGAAAACAAAGGAAAAGTGTTCGCAGCTCCAAGTATGTCGATCATTAAAAATAATCCAAATTGGGCAAAAATGTTAATCTCAAACTCAGATGTTGTGTCATTAAACAAAGAAGAAGCCCGAGAATTTACTGAAGAGACAGATACAGTTCCAATGATTCATAAATTTTTAGATATGGGCGTAAAATTAATATCAATTACTGATGGACCAAACGGTTCAATAATCTCGGATGGTCAAAACATAGTAAATAGTTCTATTTACGAAGGACCTGTTGAAGACACTACCGGCGCAGGAGATGCATTTCTTAGCGGTCTTTTAATCTCCCAATTAAATGGATTCAGTCTAGAAAAATCTTCCAAGATGGCTACAGCTATGTCTTACTTAGAAAGTAAAGAAATTGGAGTAAGGGAGGGGTTACCTAACAGTTTAAAAGAATTAGAAGACTTTATCACAAGTAACTCCATAAAGCAAATAATCTCTAAAATTGTTTAAGCACAATTCGAGAGCTGTTAGTAATATGTTAAAATTTAAGCATTCTAAACCAATTTTATACTTGACAGACTAAGATTTTATAAGTTTGTTTATTCCACAGCTTGCAAATGATCTTTCTATAGCCGTATTTGTTATGTTATTGATTGTATTTGTACCTTTTCCTTTGATAATCATTTTCCCATTAATCCCGGCATTATTTATCTCAGATCGCTTAAAAGAACATAGAGTGAAATTCATAAGAAATATAGCAGGAAAATTAGGTATAACTTCTAAGGTGGAAGTGAACTTCGAATTAAAAATTAAATAAAATTCGAAAATTTTTTTACATCTAGATTGCTATACAAAATAATTAATTTTTAATTTCTAAATATACTTAAATATTATAAAATTAGACTCTTATAGAGCTGCGCTGCTAGTATAGGTCGGTTGATTCTTATTCCGCCGAGTATAATGGTCAGTATGCCAGGTTGCCAAGAGAGTTTTACCCAGAAACTCTCGCAATGACTTGGCGACCCGGGTTCAATTCCCGGGCGGCGCATTTTTTCATTATTTCTAATACTCTTATAAAAAGACCATGATCATCAAATGAAATTTATGAGAAGATAAGGTAAAACTAAATGGATGATAAAGAAGTTGGTAAATATTGGGATGAAAATGGATTCTATCAGATTGGCTCAATATGTTAATAGCGCAAGGGTTTGTTTTGGAGGAAATTTTTGAACCCTTTCCTGACGAGGAACTGTTAAAAAAATACCCTGGGGAGTATGGTAGCAGGATTATACCTTATTTTTTGATTATGCGCTGCCGGAAGCCAAACTAACAGACTTTAGCGATTATGTAGAAATTCGTGAAAGGTGGATTTCACGAACAATTTTTGTTGAAGAAATGAAAAAAAAAATAATTTAATCCAACCAAATATTAGTATAATATCTAGTTGTAGGATTACAAATGGAGTATGATGGACAATATGGGCAACCATTTAAACTTTTACACATAGATCCTGATACGCTTAATAATATTGCTGAAGAATTAGATTGGAAGTGTAAAATACTGCGTACAGAAGAGAATGGTGACTATTTGGTTAAACTTTCTAAATAAAAAGGCATTTTTGTTCTTATAGTGTACTCAGAAAATCAGAAATATTTGAAGATCTGGGAACTTTAACCTCGAAATAATTCTCTACAATATCATAAAGAAAGTCGAGATAAGTTAATTGGATGTTTACATAGTGATCCGCTGCTATAGCTTCAATAATATTCTTAGAATATATTTTTTCCTTCTTCTTTAAATTTTTAACTATATCTACAATCGTCCGCGATAAATCATATGCTTTTTGAAGCCCATTTTGTAAGTAAATTAAGCT
>JAHQWP010000213.1 GCA_029856235.1 Promethearchaeia archaeon | reverse complement strand
GGTTAATTAAAAAAACTCAACCAGTTACTGTTGGGGAACTGATCTTTGGAGCTTCCGCGGGTATAATTTTTGGTTTGCTATTAATAATCCAACCTTTTCCAGTCACGGGGGCGATGCAACCAGCTTTCCTTGAATGGCTAAAATTATTTGGATTTTTAGTTTTTGTAAGCGGGTTACTTGATTTAATTAGGCTTGTAATCGGAGTAAGTAATTACACCGGGCAACAAACTTTTTTAATAATAGGAGCCATTTACAATATTACTTATATTCCTGTGTTTTTGTTGCTTCTTAACCAACCAGAAATATTCCCTATTTCGTTCTTTTCTGGAGGTAACATTACAGAAATATCCGCTGTTCCATCAGATATCACCAATATTATTTATTCCGTAGTAATTATTATAATTATTATCGGTATCGTTGGTGGAATGATAGGGAATTTCGTTAAAGTAAATAAATATTCTAAATTAAAAAAGGTCTATTAGAACCTTACTTTTTTTTTATTTTAAGATAATTTTAAACACAAGTATGAATTAGATCATTTCATGAGTCAGCTAAATTCATTCTTGATGAAATTCAATCGTCTTTTTAACCATTTTTTAAATCAAAAATTAATTAGAACATGTATTTATGTAAGTTTAATAATTTTTTTACCAGGACTCATTATTGGGGTGCTAATCGCGTATTTCTTTGGTCCAGAAAGCTATAACATAATTGACAATTACATCAGCGATTTAGGATCCATTCGTTATACTCCCGCTCCTTTAATTTTAGATACTATAGCAATGACAACCGCTTGTTTTCTCGTACCTGTTTTTTTCTATATTGCAAAAATAATAGTATTAGATACAAAAAGTATTATCTTTGATTCAAATAGTTCAATTTTTAATCGAATTTATTGTGTAATTATCGATTTACTCGCGTTTTTTGGTTTACTTTCGCTTCTCTCAGGAGCAGTTGGATTGTTTGGGATAGGTTTATTTAGCGAGGATAGAACTACCGAGTTGGGACTACATTACATTTTTTCAATTATAGTATTCGCAGGATTAGCTTTTGGAGCATTCTTTAATGGGATCGCTATCCTAATTAAATTAAAAAAAACAATCTTTCCGAGACTTTTAGGGCTCTATATGATGGTAGGTCCATTCGTAGTCACAATTTTGTATATATTCCCCCCTAATTCAATAACGAGACCCTTTCTTGAATGGATGATGCTTATTGCTGCTTTTCTATGGTTAATCCCCGGATCGCTCTTCACATTAAAGAATTTTAAATCAGCTTAGATTTATACCAGGTTATTCTTAAAAAAATTAATAGTTATACTAAATAACGCTAAATTTCTCTAAATAATTAAAATTTACGGTAAGTGTTTAAAAAAAAACAAAAAAAAATTATATATTATTTATATTTTTGAATCTTAATGATGTTATAGATGTTTTCGATTGTTGTTAGGCATGTTATCACTATAATCAGAGCTAAGATTCCTCTATAGAGACCGTAGAACTCAGGTGAAATCCCAACATGTATCCACGGTTCTGAAAACCATGGAAAAATCTCAGGATTATTCATTAAGATACCTAAAAGTGGGATTACTGATAGTTTAAGTGGGATTGTTATTGCATGCAACACTTGGTGAGTATTTGGTCGTCGAGGGCCAATTATTCCGCGAGAAATATCTAAAGAACTTTCAAGCATAGTAATTAATCCAAAAATTCTTACAATCATTAAGAACTCTTGAAAAAACATGTATGTAGGGAAAGGTTGGGTTAAAAGTACAATGCCAAAAATCAAACCAATTCCCCCTCCGACAATATCTTCCCCTGGTTTAATGAAAGGTTTTAAGGGTTTTTTTAGAGTTTGAGAAACGGGAACACCCTCCTCAATTTCTCTTTCCCTTATTTGTTTCATTAATTCTTTCTCTTTTCTGGAGAATTTCCGAAAATCTTCGGGGAAATACCCTTCCATGGATAGAGCTACGAATATTATAGTAACAATTGTGAAAGAAAGGAGAAGTCCTGATTGAATTCCTGTGAAAAGTCCTCCGATTAACGATTCAAAAGAGCCATTTCCAGTGAAAAAACTTACTATCAACCCAATTACGACCAAGGTTACAATAAAAGCAAAAACACCACCAAGTGCTTTCGTGTAATATGACCACAGCTCTTTAGTAATATAGTACTTAGGTTCCCCCCGCCTTTTATATTCTTTAGCGATATTTTGTGGAGTACCCATGTGTTCTATTGCTAGTCTAACCGATTTTTCGTCTGGTTGACCGGTTTCTGATAGTTCTGCTGCTTTACTCCAAATGTGTTCTTCCAGTTCGGCCAAAATTTCTTTATCTTCTTTCTTTTCTTTTAGCCATTCAGGAAGTCTCTTCTCAACTTCCTTTATGTATTCTCTAACGGAAAAATCCATACTGTTTTCATTCATTTTTTAAACCTCTTTCATCTAATTCTTTTTCAATATAGTGCCCACATACATCGCAATATTTGGCCTCGAAATTCTGTATATCAATTTTATTGGCACACGCAGGGCAAAATATATATTTGTTTTGCTTTAAATGGACACTAACATCGAATAGGGGTGCGATTGCTTCAGTGAGTATTGAATAAAACCCTGATAAATAATTGTATATTTTCTCTCCATAAATCGTAATGTAATAGTATTTTCTCTTCCTTCCTTCTTTCTCTCTTTTAGATGTTATTATCCTATCGTCTTCAAGTTTTCTTAAAATAGGATAAAGCGTGCCTTCTTCAATAACTAGTTTTTTACGCGTTTGTTCTAGAAGATCTTTTGAGATTTGATATCCATATACACCGTTTTCTCTATATTGATTGATAATGGATAATATACTGAGTGTCGAAATGCCTCGATTTATTTCGGATTCAAATTTGGAAGCGTATTCTTGAAATTCAGTGTCCATTCCTTCTACTTTTTTAATCAATTTTTGTGGCACCTTTTTTTAAAATAGTATTTATTTTATAGTGTCTTACGAATACTATACCACACACAGTATATAAATCTTAGTATTTTTTATAGTTTCTAAAATAAAAATTTATTACTCACCGTATTTTCTAACGAATTAGAATAACGATGGATTTATCCAAGAATCTAAGAACTAAACTTGAGAATCTTACATCCTTCTTAAGAAATAAAAAAGTAGTAGTCGCATTTTCTGGAGGCGTTGATAGTAGTCTATTGGCGTTTCTTTCAAATAAATACGCTAAAAAGGCACTACTTATAACAGAGAAATCTATTCTCTATCCTGACGAGGAAATTCAATTAACTAGTGAGTTTGCAAAAAAATATGACATAAAACATTTAATTATTGAGCGTAATCCTTTAAAGGATGAAAAATTCAGAGTTAATCCTAAAAATCGGTGTTATATTTGTAAAACAGGTTTATATGAGGAAATCATTAAGATAAAAGAAGAAGAGAATTTTGATATAATCTTAGACGGATCGAATTTAGACGATTTATCCGATTATAGACCGGGAATACAAGCTTTAAGAGAATTAAATATTGCTACTCCGTATATAAATTTCAAGATTAATAAACAAGAAATCAGAGAGATAAGCAAATTCTTTAATTTAGATGTGCAATCGAAACCTTCAATGGCCTGTTTTTCTTCGCGTATTCCCTATGATCAAGATATAAACGAAGAAAAATTAGATATGATTAGGGAGGCTGAAAGTTTCCTGAGTAACACATACAATTTAAAACAATTACGAGTTAGACTTCACTTAGGAAAATTAGCACGAATTGAACTGATGCCCGAAGATATTATGAAAATTATGACCAATGAGAATATTGTAAAAATCAAGGATAAGTTCAAAAAATTAGGATTTTGCTACATTACTGTTGATTTAGAAGGTTTTAGGTCTGGATCACTAAATGAAGTCCTTCCTTTAATTGGAGAAGAATAAATTAAGCATTAATGTTGTTTTTAACGTAATCTATGATTTTTTGTCTTTTTTTCAAAGCTTCTGAAGCTGCTTTTTCAATTTTTTTCTCCATTTCTAACTTTAATTCTGGAGTTTCTTCTCCTATTTCTTGTTTAATTTTAGTATAAGCCGATTCTCGAAATTGAGGAAGAAGTGATTTTTTCTCTTCACCTTCATAAATCATGTTTACTTGATTAGAACTGTCTACGTAACCGATTTCAGCGCATTTAATATTCTGTGTTGCCAAATCAGTAATAATTTGTTTCGATATATTTTCTGAGCAATAAATTAGGAGTGCATCTAGCGATACTCCTAAATAGTCAACTTTCACTTTTTCTAATAGATCTAACACTTTAGGATTAACCAGCTCTCTTACGCGATCTTCATAAATTGTTACACCTGTTTTAGCTTCGTAGTTTATTTCGTATAAGTCTCCTCTAAGACCTCCGTTTGTAACATCACACATAGCCCTAATATCATTAAGGTAATCATTTTTTAATAGGATATTACAAGCCTCAAGGAATTTAATGTTCATCGTTTCGCTTACAACATTATGGTTTCCCGAATATATAGCTGTGGTGGTTATAGTTCCACCTCCGGCACCTTCAGTCATTAATATTTTATCACCAACTTGAATGTTGCGTCTCGCTAATAACTTGTTTCGAGCAACTCCAACCGCACTAATTCCACCTACTAATCTATTGCCAATAACCATGTCTCCTCCTATTCTTAATGTGGAGCCTGCAGTTATTGGTACTCCTGATAATTCGGCAACTGTAGAAATACCGGCCATAAAATCAAATAGTTTTCCTACATCGGCGTCGTCGCCTAAATGAACATCAATCATAATAGAAATTGGTTCTGCTCCTTTTACATACAAATCTCGTAAGCACGCTCGAGTTACATGAAATCCGCAAACAAAGGGAAAATCACTAAGTCGGCTATGGATTCCCTCCATTTTTGAGACGATTATTATATCATCAGTTCCTTTCATATCACTCATATCAAACAACTTAACAGCTCCAGCATCATCCAAAGATGTTGGAGATAAAAAAGGTTGTTTTTTAGTTTCTGATAAATTCGCTATTAATTTATGAACAAAAAAATCTCCTACTCCTCGACATCCTACACCCTGTTTCCCGACAGTCACATTTGCTTTGTTTATTCCTAAAAGATCTTTAATAAACGGTTCTGAGATTTTAGATATGTCGCTTTTCTTACATTCCGTTAAAATTGCATTTGCATATGTATATGCTAGCTCTTTATCAATATCCTTAAAATCGATGTATTCTTGGACTAACCTTTTAAGAATCTCTTCGTCAGTTTTGTTTTTTGTTAACAATCTTCTTGTCAATCCTTCTAAATCGCTCAAAACTCGACACCTATTAGATATTTTTAAAATTAGATTGATATTAAATTTGAGATTTATTTTTAAGAATGATAACGATAAATACCAAAAAAATCTTTGCTCTTAAAGCCGTCTAAACACAATAACAAATAACAATAAAAGATAATTTTTTTCATAATTATTTGTATGTAAAACTAATACAAATTTAGATTTGTTTTTCTTTCCTTTTTAAGAAATTAAGTTAATAACATAACAATCTATAAATAAAGATAAATTAAATTATTAAAATTTAGAGTTTTGGGGTCATATTTCCTTACATCAAAATCAGTTATCGTTCTTTTGGGAGAAATTTTTTGACTAATTAACTAAAACTAAAAGGTTTAAATAAGTATAATCTTTATTTTTAATTGGGAAACAAAAATTTCTAAAAAAAAAAATGCCATTCCAACCACGTCACCATAGACCTCCTATACATCGTATAGTAAGTCAAAAAATAGGAACTCGACTCACAAAATGTCTAACTGAGTGCGAAAGTGGAGAGGAGGTTATCGTATTAAGTGTAAATGCTGGATATAGAGCAAAGACCCGTTTAGCTAATTTAGGAATTGTTCCTGGAGTAAAATTAAAAAAAATGAAAAATGCCCCTTTTCGAGGACCAATAGAAATAAAAGTTAAAGGCTCATCCTTAGTCCTTGGGAGAGGTTTAGCATCTAGAATAATTGTAAGATGTAACAATTCTTGTACCTACTAATGGTGTTATAAGATTAAACTGGATAATTTTATAATAATTTATTAAAAGGAATTTATTAAAATAAGATAGGTCGTTTTAAAAAATGAGTGGTCACATTCCAATTAATAACCTACAGAACAAAGGGATGTATAAAGATACGATTAATATCGCCTTAGCTGGAAATCCAAATGTAGGAAAATCAGTTATTTTCAACCAACTTACGGGGTTAAGCCAAACAATAGGAAATTGGCCCGGTAAAACAGTTGAAAGAATGGAGGGCCATCTAGATTTTTTAGGATATCGTTTTAACATCGTTGATTTACCGGGTATTTATTCTCTGTCTACCTACTCCTTAGAGGAAATAGTAAGTAGAGAGTATATTGTTTCTGATGATGTTGATGTTATTATTAATGTTGTTGATGCTAGTAATTTAGAACGAAATTTATTTTTTACATTTCAGTTATTAGAATTAGAAGTTCCTTTAATTATTGCAATTAACCAAATGGATATTTTAAGAAAAAGAAATATGGAAATTGATTTTAAAGAGTTGGAAAACATTTTTAAATTGCCCGTACTTCCTGTAGTTGCTGTACATGGCACGGGTGTTCATCAACTGTTAAAAAAAGCTATTGAAATGGTCGTTTTTCAGCATCCCCAACCTATATACAACGGGAAAACCCGAGATGAGTACGACCATCATTCTCATAACTATAATCGAAAGGAATCTATTCAAGATAAAGTAAAAGAAAATAATGCAGTGAAAAATAATTTTAAATTTCCAGATTTATCTAAAGTGCTCTCTTTTGGGAAAGAAGTTGAGTCACTTATTAGTAAATTAATTATGGAAATTAATGATAATCAACTATCTTCTGCCCTAATTAAATACCCACCAAGGTTTTTAGCAATAAAGCTATTGGAAAATGATGATGAAATTAAAAAGATTTTTAAAAATGATGAAATTATAAAAAGTGCCGACGAGTTTCGAAACCAATTAGAAGATTTTCACGGAGAAGGTGTTCATACGATAATATCATCAGAAATTTACAATAAAATTCATGTTATAACCGATGAAGCTTTAGTAATAAAACCACATAAAGGAAAAAAAAAAGTCAGATTCGGTGATATATTAGATCATCTTACTACTCATTCAATCCTAGGATATTTTATTTTAGTTGCTGTTTTATTTGGGATTTACTTCTTCACTTTTTCATTAGGAAATTTCTTTGCTGGACTATTGGACGATGCCTTCATAGTTTTGAGTGACCTTATTTACGTAAATTTAAGTGCAGAAAATGTTTTGGTTAAAATTTTCTGGGATGGAGGAGTAGGAGGTTTATTTGGAGCCGTTGGAGGCGTTTTAGTTTATGTAATTCCTTTTTTTTTAATAATAGAAATTCTACAAGACTCGGGATATTTACCAAGAGCAGCGTTTTTAATGGATAGAGTAATGCACTTACTCGGAGTCCATGGAAAAACAATAATTCCAATGATTTTAGGATTTGGGTGTAACGTTCCAGCATGTGCGGGATGTAGAATAATGGAAACTGAAAGGGAGAAAAAGATATCCGTAGCTCTTACGTCTCTTGTACCTTGTGCAGCGACAATGACCGTCGTCTTAGGTTTGGTGGGACGATATTTAGGATTCTATTGGATATTAATATTATTCTTGATAAATTTTGTAGTTATTTATTTAGTTGGCCGAATATTGAATAAAACGCTACCTGGTCAATGTACAGAACTTATAATGGAGATGCATGAATATCGAATACCTAATTACCCAGTTATTTTTAAACAAACATGGAATCGAACTAAAGAATTTATATTTAAAGCTATGCCTATTATTGTAATACTTGGAATTGCTTTAGAAATTTTATTGATATTTAACGCTTTAGAGCCAATAAATATTATTTTAAGCCCAATTACGGTCTTTTGGTTAGGGTTACCTACGATAACTGGTGTGTTTTTAATATATGGAATTCTAAGGAAGGAGTTAACCTTAGTTCTTTTATCAATTTTAGCTAATTCCTTAAACCTTAGCCTTCTAGAATTAGTTACTCCAATTCAGATGATTACTTTTAGTCTGGTTTCTATGCTTTATATCCCATGTTTTGCAACTATTATTATTATTGCAAAACAAACGAACTGGAAATACGCAATTCAGATCTCCCTTTTGGAGATAGGATTAGCCTTATTTATAGGTGGAATTATCAATTTTGGATTTATAATATTTACAAGTTTCTAAATCAATTATTGATTTATAATATTTACAAGCTCCTAAATCAATTATTGCTAAATTTCTAATTATATTATATTTATATTATTGAAAGGATTTCTATGCATAGTTCTAAATTTATTATTATTTTAGAGCAATATGGTAAAAATAAGAGTTACAACCCCTTGTAGAATCCACCTTTCATTAATTGATGAAAATGGATACACCGGCCGAGTTGACGGTGGATTCGGTCTCATGTTAGACCGACCTAATGTAATATTTGAAGCAACAAATCATGCTGAAGAATTTAAAATTGAAGCTCATAAGTATTATCGCGAATCAATAGAAGTTATTAACGAGCAAGCATCAAAAATTTTCAAAGCATTCAATATCAACAATAAAAATTTCCATTTTAGCCTAAAAAGATATTTCCCTAGCCATGTAGGATTAGGATCCAAGACACAATTATCCTTGGCTATTGCTGTAGCGATTACTAAATTGAAAAACATTAGCAATGTCTCTCTAAAAGATTTAACTAAACTTGTTAATAGGGGTGGAACTTCAGGAATTGGATGGAGGGGGTTTGAAAAAGGTGGCTTTATTGTTGATGCGGGTCACGAGTTTGGTAAAGGAAAAGAGAAAGAGACGTTTTTACCTTCCTCAGCATCAAAGGAAGCTAACCCTGCGCTTACAATCTTAAGATATCCCATTCCCGAACAATGGAGATTTGTGTTGGTCATACCTAATGTAAAAAAGGGTGCTTATGGTGACGAAGAAATTAGTATCTTCCAAAGTCATGCTCCAATTCCAAAAGAAGAAGTTAATGAAGTTTCCCACCAAATTCTAATGAAAATTGTACCCGGAATTATTAAGAATGATTTAGAGTGTTTTGGGGAAGGTTTAAAGAGAATACAGAGCATTGGATTCAAAAAAGTTGAAATCTTTCTACAACACGAAATCGTAAAAAAAACACTCACTTTTTTTGAAGATTATGGAGTAAAGGCTTATGGAATGTCTTCTTTCGGACCCAGCGTAATTGGTATTGTAGAATCTGATGATGAAGCCAATAACCTTTTAAAAGCTGTTCAGTTGCATCTTAATGGCAATGGAGGACACATCTATTTATGCAAACCTAACAATTATGGAGCAAAAATTGAATTTGTAGATGAGAGCTAATGTCAAATGGAAAAGAAAACCAATATTTTTCTTCTGATATCAACGATAGAGAAAGAGCCTGTTTTGAAATTGGTATTAAATTAGGAGCGCTCTATCATATTTTATGTGGCATACCAATTTCATCGGACCCTCAAGTTATAGAATCTATTGAACAAGGTATTGAAGCATCGATTTCTTGCCAACCGTATGTGAAATCTGTTAAGATTAATATCAACCGGGATAAAATTCAGGGAACTAAAGCTACCGAGTTTGATTATGATGAACTTTCTGGAATATTAATAGCTGCTAAAGTTGTTCTTGAATTTAATTCGATTGAAATAACTGCAAAAGTTGAGTGGATTGAAGAACTTAGTTATCCTTTGATGTTTATTGAAGAAATAAGAAACAAAAGTTAGGTTTTTAATCTTTTTAGGTAACCTTCAATATGCTCAATCGCTTTTAAAGCACTCTCATTATATCCAAATCTTTTTACGTCGCTAATATATTCTTCAATTTTACCTTCTATTTTTCCGAATAAGGCTTTATCTTTTTTATCTATCGCGATATTTAATTTTGTAGCCAGTACGATAGTTTCTAAAGTAAGGTTCTCTGCTCTATTAAATAATTTAAAAGATTCTCTGAATTTCTCGTAGGAAATAACAGTTAAATTTATTTCCATTAACATAAATTCACCAAAATCATCCTTTTTTAAAAATTGATTTATATTCGTTGCTTTACACGCAATTATAGCCCAAGCTTGCTTTAAATATGGGATATGAATAGGATTCTTCTGCTCACTATTGATATTAAGAGTATAATAGCCGTAATATTCTTCTGATAAAGCTTTATCACTTTTAGACAAGTCAGAACCTTTCAAAGATGCTAACGCATATAGATACACTTCATCAACAAAATTTAATACAATAATTTTACTGTTTTCTATGTTTTTATAAGTGGTTGTGTTTGGATAAGGCCAGATTTTAAAAGTATTCTTATCTACTAACCTTACACCCATACTGGCAGTATTTGGGACCATTAGATTTTTATCTAACGAAAATGTGGTAGCTAAGATTTCATATAAATATTTTTTTTTGAGCCCTAAAGATGTGAAATCTATTTGAAAATTAGAGGACATTAGATATTATAATAATATTTTTCAGTAGTATAAGTAAGAATATATCCAAGTTCTTTAATACTTTTTAATATTAACAAAAATAAAAAGAAATATTGAACTTTGATTATAAGTTAATTAAATAGAACTTGATTTTTGTTGTATCGGGTAATTGGTATAGATCCTGGCTCTAAATCTTGGGATTTTTTTGGATTAGAAAACAAAGAAATTATCTTAGATACATCTATTCCTTCAAGTGAATTAATAGAAGAACCGAGTAAGGCATTAACCATCATAAAATCAGTAGAGAAAATCGATTTAATTGTAGCTCCAAGTGGATTTGGATTACCCTTAAAAAAAGTTATAGATATAAATGAAGAAGATATATTTCTAGCTCTGTTAAAATTTGATAAGAAGGAGAAGAATAAATTAATCGGATTAGGTGAAATCCTTCGTTTGATGAAAGCAGAAGAATTACCTGGTATAATTATCCCCGGTGTTAAACATCTACCTACAATTCCTAGATATCGTAAAATTAATAAAATTGATATGGGAACAGCAGATAAGCTATGTACGGCTGTCACGGGGATAAGGGATCAAGTGGAAAGACTAAACATTAATCCTAAAGATACTAATTTTATTTTGGTTGAGATTGGCTATGGGTTTACCTCAGTTTTAGCTATTGAAAATGGTCAAGTGATTGATGGAATAGGAGGCTCTAATATTATGGGTTTCAGAGCCTGTGGAAGTCTTGATGGAGAACTTGCATATTTAATTAATAAAATTAATAAAAAGAGTATTTATAGTGGTGGATTATCTTTCATTGCAGGTCATCTAGATTTAACCTTAAAAGAAATCATGACACTTGCTAAGAAAGACCCACAGACAAAAATGGCTTTTAATGCGTACATATCAGAATTAACTAAAGCAATTTTCGCGATTTCCTCATCTTTTTCAAGTAAAAATAAGATTACTGAAATACTACTCTCAGTAAGATCATCAGAATTACAATTTATTAAAGATATAATCAGCAGTAGTATAGGAAATTTGTTCCCTGTTAAATTAATGAAAAATTACGCGAAAATATCAAAGCATGCTGCTCAGGGTGCTGCTTTCATAGCAAATGGTTTATTAGGGGGTGAATTTGAACCCATAATTAATAATATGAAAATTAAAGAAGCAAAAGGTTCAATTCTAGATGATATATATATTCCATTTGATAAACATAATTATTGAGTGATTTAAATTAAAAGAATTTTAATAATAACGGGCAAGAGTAGCTATCCTATAATTAAGGAAATCATAACACCAATTACAAAACATAATATTGAAATTCTTAAAGCGCCCATAACAATATCTGCTTTTTTAACAGAAAGTATAGTTAATGATCTACTAAAAAATATTGATCTTACCAGTTTTGATCTTCTATTACTTCCAGGTTTCATCCAATGGGATACTACCAAATTAGCAGAAGAAAATTCAATTGAAATAAAGAAAGGGCCTGAATTTGCATCTGACCTTCCTTGGATTTTAAAACATATTGATACCGTTAAATTATCAAATAAAACGCCGGCGAATAAAGTATTCGAGAGTTCTGGCGAGCGAGATTATGAAGAAATCGCTAAGAAACAGATTGAATTCGCTAAAGATAATCTGGGATTCCATACTTTTTTCATCAATGAACAAACCTCCAGCATAATGATCGGGAACAATCTTCCACCTCCAATTATTGCTGAAATTGTCAATTGCCCAGAAAAAAGTAATGATGCAATTGTTAGAAAAATAAATCATTACATAGAATCGGGTGCAGATATTATTGATATCGGATGCATAGCAAACAAAACCTATCCAGATAGGATAAGAGAAATCGTTCAACTTATCCGGAATAATTTTAATGTCTTAATCAGCATTGATTCAATGGAAAAAAGCGAAATTCTAGCAGCTGTAGATGAGGGTGTTGATTTAATCCTAAGTTTAGACCTTGGAAATTACAAAGATTTCTTGCATCTCCCTCGAGATATCCCTATCGTTATATTACCTACGAATATAAAGGAAACTTATTTCCCTAAAGAACCTGATATAAGAGTTAAGAATTTATTTAAATTAACTCAAGAACTGCGACAAAGCGGTTTTAAAAAGTTAATTGCCGATCCCCTATTAGAGACTCCTATTACACCAGGGATTTGTAACTCTCTAGAAACATATTTTCTTTATAAAAAACAAGTTAAAAAAGAGATAAACAAAAATCTGGAATTGCCTCTATTTTTTGGTATATCTAATGTGGTAGAACTTATGGATATTGATTCAGTGGGAATAAATGGATTATTAGCAAGTATTGCAGTTGAATTAGATATGGGAATTTTATTTACGGTTGAACACAGCACTAAAATGATGGGAGGAGTAAGGGAACTAAAAGAAAGTGTAAAACTTAATTATGTTTCAAAATATAAAAGAACTCCTCCTATAAATCATGGAATTAATGTCTTCAAGGCTAAAGGTAAAACTAGTCAAACTCTTCCAGAATTTGATAGAACCGATGCAATTTCCGTAAAAGATTACACTCCTGGATATATACCTGATAAGAATGGTTATTTTAAATTTTATGTTAACCACTACACTAAAGAAATCTATGTATTATTTTATTCTAATCAAAAAATTCTTCTCAAAACTTTAATTGGGAATAAAGCTGAAACACTTAGCAAAAAAGTTCTTGAATTGAATTTAACTACAAATATTCAACATATAAATTATCTGGGACGTGAATTAAACAAAGCAGAATTTTGTTTGCTTACCGGAAAACCGTATATTCAAGATGAATAAAAAAAAAGTGTTATTTAATTTCAACACATGTCTTAATATCTCTTCCAGGAGCTAACAAAGGAGCTAAATTGACTGCTGTTTTTCTTAGATTTTTACTATGAAATTTAAGTGCTTCTTCACTTTCATATTTCTCATAAAAAATTATTGTATTCTCCAGTCCTTCTCCCTTTACAGTATGAGGTATATATTCTAAAGTTCCTGATTCTGAAGATTTGATGTTAGTAGCCATTTCTTTAAGAACTTCTATTGCCTCTTCCATTTTTCCTGGTTTAATTTGAAGCGTAGCTATTAGCGTTACCATTTTTATTTTACCTTCTAGATTCAATTTTGAATTATGTAATTATTCTACCTAATTAAATTATAAACAAAAAAGCGAATTTATCATTCAATTTTTCGTCTTTCATTCCAAATTAATAAAGTATGGGGTTGCTTGATCTACGCCAATTACAAGAAGTTTTTTTGAGTGATCATCCATATAAGTAAATGAAACCTAAATTAAATATACCTTATTATATGTCTTAAAGAATTTTTAAGAAAATAAATTAAAGATTTACTTTAAAAAATTAGATGAAAAAACCATGATTCCAAAAAAGATGGATATTTATCTTCACGAGCACCTTCCGGAAGCTACTCTAAAAAATAGACTAAAAACAGATAACGGGAAATGTTATCTAGAACTTAGCAATGTTGACGAGCATCTTTTATCAAGGTTGGGAATTGTGAGCGATAGACTTGGACCCCAACTTGTAGCCTGTGTATGGGATGAGAGCTCACAATTAGAAATTGGGGGATATTTAGTAGTTGATAATCTTTCTATGG